>NZ_PPDA01000015.1:0-239004 GCF_002959835.1 Veillonella sp. S13053-19
CTGCTGTTGCTGCTGTTGTTGTTGCTGTTGCTGCTGTTGTTGTTGTTGCTGCTGTTGCTGCTGTTGCTGTTGTTGCTGTTCTTGCTGACTTTGCGCTTGTGGATCAATTGGATGTTGATATTGGTTATGACCCCAAGCATTTTGCTCAGGTGTTATCCATCTTTGGCTACCAATAAGATCAGCTCTAGCCCAATCCTCAGGGCTGGATGCATTAGCAACACCTCCAGAAAAGCTAGCCGCCAAAATAACCGCTGCTACGATTGTAGTGGCGGATTTTTGATGTGACTTAGCCAACTCAGACGTTACTACGTAAGCGTGCTTAGTTGCACTCCAAACAACTTTGAATACCTTATTCATATAAGTTCCCTCCCAACATTTGTGGCTCTCACCCCACAATGAAGAAATAAATCAAATATTGCACTCTTTTCACTAAACATTCACAATATTTAACATAATATTACCATATAATATTTTAAACTTCCATAAAAAAATTAATAAGTTAAACTTATGTTTCATTTTTCACTCATCAAAAATTCAACAACAATACAGATAAATACTGGAACTTAATATTTATCGCATCGTATAAAACGAAATTTTAAATTTTAAACTAAATTTACTTTTACAGCTTTCATTTTATTCCTAAGTATTCAAAATATGAAAAAAACCTCATCAATGTATCACTTATACATTGATGAGGTCTTTTTTACTCTATATAGTTTTATCTATAATATTAGAATTTAGATTCGATAGCACCTTGAAGGTCACCTTTTGGCAAGAAACCAATTTTACGATCTACAACTTCGCCGTCTTTCAAGATAACGAATGTAGGTAATACTTCTACTTGCATATTACGTGCTAATTCTGGTTCTTCATCAGCATTTACTTTTACAAAGTTAGCTTTGCCTTCAAGCTCACCTGCGATTTCTTCGATGATTGGCATCATACGTACGCAATAACCGCACCATGGAGCCCAGAAATCAATAACAGTAACGCCACCTTGATTTACTAAATCTTGATATTCAGCAGTTTTTAATTCTTTTAATTCGCTCATTGTACCCTCCTACGGTAATTGAACTAATACACAATCTTGAATGACATGCAGGTTTAAAGCATGTGCTTTTTCAACAACAGATGGTTTATCCGCTCCTGGTTGCAACCATACAGTAGAAATGCCAAGTTCTTTACATTCATCTAATGCAGCCAAGCCCGCTGCTTCTGGTACAACAAAATCCACAACAGCTGGTACAACAGGAAGTGCAGAAAGACTAGAGTAACATTTGTCTCCATCTATTTCTGCAATATTAGGATTAACTGGATATACTTCATATCCGTGATCTTTAAGACATTTATAAATCTTATAGCCGAACTTTTCGGTTTTATGAGTGGCTCCAATAACGGCCCACACTTTTTGATCTAAAGCTTGTTGAATTGTCATTTTGACCACCTCTTATATTCTATTATAAATGAATATCGAATATTGTCAATATAATATATCGAATTTTATAACCAAAGAATTATTCTCTTTTAGCAAACATCCTATAACATAAAGCAATAGCCGTTTTATGCTCTTTATCTATATTTTTATCTCAATCGTTTTCTGACTAAGACAAGGTAAATTTAAATCAATCTTAATTAATTCAGAAATACTTATTTCCCGATTATTTAATGCATTGGCTTTAACTAACCCGCCTGCGATAGCTAATTCACCGACGATTCTATTAGCAGACCATTGATTATCACGCATTTCCCGAATAGTAATACTCTTCTGTCGTTTAGACAATCTATGCCCTTCAGAATCAATTAAGAGCGGTGCATGACCATACGATGGTACTTTTATATGTTTAGAGTGTAAACACTGTTGTAATGTTTTATATAAATATATTTGCTGTCCTGTAGTATCTAGCAAATCATCTCCACGAATGACCTCCGTGATTCCCATTGCAATATCGTCTAGGACAACGGCTAAATTATAGGCATACATACCATCACCACGACGTAATACATAATCATCTAGCTCACCTTCTAAATGAATATGTTGAACACCTTGCCAGCGATCTGTAAATTCTATATCACAAGAATCTATGGATAAGCGCAACGAAGGATCCTTTTCAGCAGAAAACGTTTTCACCTTTTCCTCATCTATATGGCGGCAATGTCCATCATATCGATGAACTACCTCTCCCACATGAGGGGCTGAAGCAATAGACTGTAATCTAGCACGATTACAAAAGCATGGATAAATTAGTTTTTCTAATGCAAGACTTTCTAAGATATTAGCATAGTATTCTTGTCGTTCACTTTGCCAATATGTTGATTCTGGTCCGCCAATACGCGGACCTTCATCCCATTCAAAGCCAAGCCACTCTAAATCATCTAAAAGTGCGTCCCCTAATTCCCGTTTAGAACGTTGAAGATCTATATCCTCCATTCGAACTACATAAGTTCCCTTTTGTTGTCGCGTAGAAATATATGATAATAAAGCAATCCACACATTGCCAAGATGGATATATCCTGTTGGGCTTGGTGCAAACCGGCCTTTCATATTAGCCCTCCTACATTACAAAACAAGTGGCATACTCTGTACAATCAAACAGAATATGCCACTATATTATATTAAATAATTAGCCTAAAGAAATGATATTATCGAATACATCACCAGCGTCTTTAATTTTTTGTTCGTTACCCATTGTACAAATATGATTATCCTTTAATACAGGTTCAACCACATCTGCTAAAGCAACAATATTCTCTGGCTTACAAGCGATAACTTGTTTACGGAACTCTACCTTATCCTCTAGTTTAGCACCGCTAAAGTACATGCCCATTGCACGTGGACCACGCAACGCTGGAGTCATAGGCAAGTCTAAAGAGCTCATCGTACCAATAATATATTTACGCATTTCACGGTCAGTCAAAGTAAACTCACGAAGGTATTGAGGTAACTCTTTGTACACATTCAATGTTTCTACCAAATTTGGATCACGATAGCTACAGAAAATCATATTGCCATCGTCATAGAAATTAGCAAAGGCACCGTAAGCACCACCTTGAACACGAATACGAATCCAAAGGTACTCATACCGCAAAATCGTTTCTAGTACACTCATAGGACCAATATGTTTATACCCATGATCGACAAAGTTACCACCTTGCGCTACGTATTGCACCTTACCAGCTGTAACGATACCGTCATTACCGGAAAGTCGAGTAATTTGTAATACATCATTGCTTAACTCAGTAGTATCCCAAGTTTCAACCAATGGTTTCATTAAGTTTTCAAAAGCCTCTAATTCGCCTTCTTCACCAACAAACATAATATCTACGTTGTTAGCACGGAAAATCTTACGAGCTACGTCGGCTAATTTTTCTGGCAGTAATGGTAATGCTGCGGGGTTAGAAGCTAATTCGCTAATCTTCTGATAGTAACTAAAGTTCCCATTGTCTCTAAATTTACCAACCGCAGATACTTGTGCCATAACGCGTTGACTTACAATGGAGTTACCGCGACGGAATGCTTCGTTATCCCAAATAGCTTTGCTTTCTTGAACAAGCTCAGTCAAACGACGATCATCGCTATAATCTGCTTTTTGTACTACTTCATTAATCAAGCGACACAAATCAGGTAATTTAGAATGCAATGCTTTAGCACGTACAATCATAAGTGGTGTAAATTCATCGCGTTTACCATCTTTGCTGATTGCTGTAACATCAGAGCTTAAACCACCAAGATTCATATTGATATCTTTAGCCAATGCTTCATAGCCGCGTTCAGATGTATCAATACGACCAAGGATATCACTTAAAATATCTGCGTAGAACAATTCATCTTCTGTAAGGCAACTCAAGTTAAAGTATAAACCTACATAGTTAATACCTTTTGTGAAAGTTGGCACAAAGTGTACTTTCGTATCGCCAATCTTGCTTTCACGGCGTTCTACAGCTTCAATATTAGGATTTAAATCAGATAACTCAAGCAATGGAATCGATGCCAACGCTTCTTCACTATCTGGAGTTTCTTGACGGATTTTAAGGCGTTTTGTTTGTTCTACAATCGCGTCAATCTCCTCTTTTGTCATATTCGCTTTTACAGCAGCTAAATGTTCTTTAACCTCTGCATCTTTGCGCTCTTGAAGTCCACGTTCAGGATAGATAGATACGAGTACTTTGTGATTGTTATTTAAAATAGATTGACGAATCAAATCTTCAAAGTACGTACCAGATAATCCTTTTCGAATATTCACTAACGCTTCTTCGTAGTGTAAGAGCTCAAGTGGATCATTATCGTATAACCAGTTATCCATCATGCGGATGACATAGGCAAGACCGATTGGCCGACCACCAAAGTCGCTTTCACGAAGAGCAAACTCAATGCTATTCAAGGAAGCTTCTAATAATTCTTTATCTAAACCTTTATCACAAAGCTCTTGTAATGTAGATTCTACAATGCGTTGCAAGTCAGCTTGTTTATCTAGATTAGAGCCAGTTGCTTGTACAGTCCACATAGGTTGGCGAATGCTATCTAAATAATAGCCACTCACATCAGAGCCGATACCTGCTTTTACTAAAGCCTGTTTTAAAGGTGCCGCTGGGGACGTTAATAAAGCATGTGTTAACACTTCAAAAGCCAAGCTATGCTCAGGAGTCACACTAGGTAATACATAGGCAAAGGAATGCAAAGTACGATTCTCTGTTGGTTCCTCAGAACCTACACTATACGGATAGCTCACCACTTTACCTTCTGTAAATGGAGCTTGTAAACCTACCTCAGTATGAACCTCAATAGCATCAAAGTGACTTAAGTATTCATCATTCAAAAATGCTAATTGTTCTTCAATATTCATAGCCCCATACAAGAAGATATAACTATTGGATGGATGATAGTGAACACGATAGAACTCTTGGAATTCTTCATATGTTAAATCTGTAATATGATCAGGATCCCCACCAGAATCAACACCATAAGTAGTATCTGGGAAAAGTTCGCGCATCATTTGACGCTCTAATACGGAATCAGGGGAAGAGTACACACCCTTCATCTCATTAAATACAACGCCTTTATAGGTAAGCTCATCATCGGCATGAT
This sequence comes from Veillonella sp. S13053-19, assembly GCF_002959835.1. Lineage (NCBI taxonomy): Bacteria > Bacillati > Bacillota > Negativicutes > Veillonellales > Veillonellaceae > Veillonella > Veillonella sp. S13053-19. Next base: position 5,084 of record NZ_PPDA01000015.1, read on the forward strand.
CTAGCTCATAATGCCAACCTTCTTGCATTACGATTTCTGCATCGTCACGTACGCGAGGATACAATACAGCATCAAGATACACGTCCATTAAGTTGCGGAAGTCTTTATCGTTCTTACTCGCCACAGGATACATCGTCTTATCAGGGTATGTCATTGCGTTTAAGAACGTATTCAAAGAACCTTTCACGAGCTCTACAAAAGGCTCTTTCAAAGGAAACTTGCGAGAACCACATAATACGGAGTGCTCCATAATATGCGCTACACCAGTACTGTTGTGAGGTGTTGTTCTAAAAGCAATATTGAATACTTTATTAGAATCTGGTGAATCGATATAAATTAATCGTGCACCAGACTTTTCGTGCTTCATTTCATAAGCGGTACCATTGATCTCATCAATGCGCTCAATGCGGTCAAGGCGAAAGCCAGAATAAACCTTATTTATTTCCATGCTGTCCCTTCTTTCTATATAAATAAAATGATTTCTTTCTTAACAATTAATTATACCATATCGATGACTTTATATATAGATGTTAAGAATAATTATCGAAACACAAAACCCCATAGGCATAGGCCTATGGGGTTTATGTTATTTAGTATGTTGCATTTGCCACTTTTGATTGCGGCGCAAGGTTAATAAGCCTTCTAGTACAGCTTGAAACTGTACAAAGCTCAATGTATAGGGTTCATACATATCCGGTACTACCTTGTAAGAAATAGTAACCTCTGCTTTATCATAATCGTAGTAGATACCATGTAAATTACTTACTGTAGTATAACCAGTTTGAGCTTGCTCCAATGTTGGAATAGGCTGATTTTTTAGATTTCCTAGTAGATCGCTAATGAAACCTTCCTTACGACCTTGGTCATTGAGCATTTCATCCATAAAACTACGTAGACTATCCATGAATAGATTAACCTCTTTGGTCTAACAATAAGCCATTGTGAATAACACGAACAGCATCTTTTACACGGTCTTCAGCAACAAGGCAGGAAATACTAATTTCAGAAGTAGAAATGATTTCGATGTTAATACCTTCTTGGCTCAAAATATCAAACATTTGTGCAGCTACGCCAGGTTGACCTAGCATACCAGCACCGATAATAGAAACTTTTGCCATGCGTTCGTCAATATTAACAGCTTCAATATCAACTGCTTTTTGCAATTCTTCCAACACTTCGCGCGCCAAAACTACGTCATCCATAGCTACTGTAAAGATAAGGTCGGTTTTAGGCTCACCAACAGAGCGGATAGATTGAACAATCATATCTACGTCAACATTTTTCTCAGCCAATGCTTTGAATACAGTTGCTGCCACACCTGGTTTATTTTCAACGCCTACAAGGGCTACTTTTGCAGTATTTTTATCATCAGCTACGCCAGTAATTACGCGTTTATTTGCTTCCACAGTATAATCCTCCCGAATAATAGTACCTGTTTTATCATTAAATGTAGAACGTACATGAATAGGCACGCCATAACGGAAGCCCATTTCTACGGCACGTGGTTGCATTACACCTGCACCAAGGCGAGCCATTTCGAGCATTTCGCCATACGTTACTTCTTCTAATTTGAAAGCTTCCTTCGCTACGCGAGGGTCTGTAGAATATACGCCGTCTACATCTGTGAAGATTTCACATACATCTGCCTTCATAGCGCCTGCCAATGCAACTGCTGTTGTATCAGAGCCACCACGACCTAATGTAACCATGTCACCATATTCAGTAATACCTTGGAAACCAGCAACAACTACGATGTTGCCTGCATCCAACGCTTCAAACACGCGATTTGGATCAACGCCCAAAATACGGCCTTTATTGAAACTATCACTAGTTGTGATACCTGCTTGGTCACCTGTTAAGGATACAGATTTATGACCACGTTCGTTAAAAGCCATTGCCATCAATGCAATCGTTACTTGTTCACCTGTGGATAACAGGCGGTCCATCTCACGACCATAAGGCTTGGATGTTACTTGTTTAGCCAATGCTACCAAGTCATCCGTTGTATCACCCATTGCGGATACAACAATAACGATTTTATCGTCTGCTTGCTTCTCACGAAGGACGCGATCAACAATATTAAATATTTTTTCTGGTGTAGCTACGGAACTACCACCAAATTTTTTAACGATTAAGGCCACAATAATCCCTCATTTAACTATATTTACTAAATATCAATATGAATATACTTTACCACAAACAAATAGCACTGTAAAGGGATGTACAGCAATCATTCCACTGGACTAATACAAAAATCCTTTTTCTGCGGACATTAAGATATATGCAAAAAGACCAGCCCTAAGGCTGGTCTTTATTAGTTGTTTTAGTTAATTAAGCAACTGTAATTTCTTTTTCAGATTCCCACAAACCGTGAAGATTGCAGTAAGATACAGCAATCAATTTACCGGATTTTTTCAAAGATACTGCTAAAGTACCTTCAGAAATTGCTACTACAGGGCCTTCGTTAGCAGTTGCACCGTCACCATGAACGTTGAATGCGATAGTACCAACTTCGTATGGTAATTGAGTACCTTCAGCTACGAAGTACAATTTAATCCAATCAATGTGATGTTCTACAGTGTTAGGATGTGCAATGTCTTTACCTACGGACAAAGTTACGTGGAAAGTTTCACCTGCTTTTACAGTGTCAACTGTTTCGATAACAGGAACGTGTTTTTCAGTAGCGAAATCGCCGGATTTAATGTAATCATGTACAGCCATAGTTAACCTCCTGGTTATTGTTATATACATACTTAATGTCAAGAATATTGAGCACTACTGTGCTTATGACTATATTATACATTTTCGATATAGTTTTAGCAAGGACTTTTTCGAAACTTTTAGATTTAATTATAGTTAAAACTCATAAATACAAAATATCAGTTGCTAAATGTACTACTAAACATGCTACTACACATGCCTTTAGGAGTATCCTTAAGATTTAAGTACATATACTTAAAACTCAATACCTTTAGCAGCCTTAATACCCTTCTCATAAGCATGCTTTACTACGTTCATTTCTGTTACCGTATCCGCTATTTCAATAATTTCTGGTTTAGCGTAGCGGCCCGTCAAAATTACATGAAGTCGTTCTGGCTTATTCTTTAGCATATCTACTACAGAGTTTACATCAATAAGCTCGTAATTAATGGCATTGTTGATTTCATCCATAATGATAAGATCCCATGTATCAGAGTTAACCTCCTCTACCAAAGTATGCCAAGCAGTTTGAGCCGCCTCTTTGTGTCTTGCGAGCTCAGCCTCTCCTACTTCATCACGTTTATAGTAAATAAAGCCTTTACCCATGGAGCGTATTTCTACTTGGTCACCTAATTTAGCGAGACCTGCTAATTCACCATAGCCATTACCACTTTTAATAAATTGTAGTATGAGAACCTTAAAACCTTGACCAACAGCACGCAATGCAACACCTAAAGCGGCCGTAGTTTTACCTTTACCATTGCCTGTGTTGACTAAAATTAAGCCTCGTTCACTCATAATTAGCTCCTTTTAGCTTTATACGTAGCACATATATCTACAAAGTGTTGCGCCCCTTCATCAGAACCAGCAAAGTTCAAATGTAAATAGGATGCTAATACATTATTAGTAGCATAGCCGCCATCATAAGATTGAGGTTTACGGCCTCCTTCTAAATGGAATGCCCATGGGAAGTCTTCTACTGTGGGCTCCATCGTAGAGAAATGGAACTCATGCCCACGAAGGGATGTATTTGCGTCCCCTAATAAAGTATCTCTTTTGGCAGTAGCCGTAACATAGCCAACCTTTTGCAGTTTTTGTTGCATCACACAGTTAGCCGGTACAATCCCTACTGTTTCATATACAGAGCCTTCAAAATCGTGAATCGTTTCACAAAGGTACATAAGCCCACCACATTCAGCATAAATCGGCATACCTTGCTCATTTGCTTGGCGGATAGATTCCTTCATAGATTCATTGCTAGATAATTGGAACAAGAACATTTCAGGGAAGCCCCCACCAAATACAAGGCCGTCTACTTCGGGAATCATTAAATCATTAAGAGGGCTAAAATAAACGAGCTCGGCCCCCTTCTCTTCTAAGGCAGCTAAGCTTGCGGGATAGTAGAAAGAGAACGCCTCATCATAGGCTACGCCAATTTTAACTCGCTTTTCAACGGATTTAGCATCTACAGCCTCTGGTAACTCAATAGCAGGTGCACTAGAAGCAATGTCCAACAATTGATCTAGATTTACCATTTTCTCAACAGCTTCGCGAATCGTGTTGATGGCCTCTGTTGGGTCTATTTCAGTAACAGGTGTGAGTCCTAAATGGCGCTCAGGAGAGTGCATACGATCATCTCGGTAAATAGCACCAATAACAGGTACACCTATCTTATCCATGCCTTCACGAACCATGCGCTCATGGTTAGCAGAACCTAAGCGATTCAAGATGACGCCACCAAAGTTTACCTCTGGATCATAATCACGGAAACCTTTAGCAATAGCTGCCGCACTTTCACCCATGGCCTTGCAATCGATAACAAGCACCACCGGTGCATTCAATTGTTTAGCAATTTGAGCTGTAGAACTAACACCTTCTCGACCACCATCATAAAGACCCATAACACCTTCAATAATAGCAAGGTCTACTCCATGCGCCATAGTAGAAAAGAAAGGATTTAATTTGTGAGGTGGCACGAGCCACGTATCTAAATTATAGCTGTCACGGCCGGATGCAATTTTATGAAAGCCCGGATCAATATAATCCGGGCCCACTTTAAAGGATTGCACCGTACGTCCACCATTTGCATAAGCAGCCAATAAGCCCGCTACGATAGTTGTTTTACCTACACCAGAGTTAGTGCCAGCAATGACAACGCGTGGAATCTGTACTGTGTTCATAGATATTACCTCGTAATACGACGTGTTTGTTAACGGTCCTTACGTTTTGCAAGGATTGTAGATAAGTAGTTGAGTTTAGTATCTTTTGGCATGTTATCAAGGCCTACGAATACTTGCTCATCTGGCAAACCTACACGGCTAATCATAACCGCATCATCTGCCATATTGTGTTTAATCAATGTTTCTTGTACTTCATCAAAGTTTTTGTACACTTTCATGATTACCGCATCATCGGCAACAGCCAATACAGCATCAATTTTTTCTTTAGGTGCTGTAGCAGGAACGATAGCTAATACTTCTTCCTTCTCTACGATTGGATAGCCAAGATGGGAACCAATAGCACAGAATGCAGTTACACCTGGAATTGTTTCGATTTCATGACCAGTATTTTCAATCAAGCGGTATACATACATATATGTGCTGTAGAACATAGGATCACCCAATGTTAAGAATACAACGCTTTTACCTTCATCTAAGTAAGATAAAATAATGCGTTTTGCTTCTTGCCAGCCTTCCTCTTGTGTAGCATCATCCAATACCATTGGGAATACTACAGGAACGATTTCTGTATGTTCTTGGATATATGGGGATGCAATATCAAGGGCTACAGAGCCATCTTTCTTTTCTGTTTTAGGTGTGATAATAATATCTGCTTCACCTACGATACGAGCAGCTTTCACAGTCATTAATTCAGAATCACCAGGGCCTACGCCAATGCCATATAATTTACCTTTCATGGGTATCTCCTATTCTTATAGTTACAGTTTATTTATAATTGCAATATCTTTTATTATAACCAATTTATGCAAGATATACAAAGGCACTATTTAATATTTGGAATTGCAGGGCGATGTGGGCTACGTTTGCCATACAAATCATCGATGCAGTCTTGTAAATGTTGACGGAAGATATCTTGGATAACTTCATACTCACCTAGACCAGCATTAATAGGTTTAACCTCATAACCAGCCTCAGTCAATTCATTTACTACACTATCCTCTTCATCTCCGAAGAGATCATTTTGGGCATGATCTCCTAGTACTAATAATAATGGATGTAGGTGAATTGTATTTGGACGCTTCCCATCAAGCCATTCCCATGGCATAGCTACATCAGCCACATAAGGAGCATTCTCTAAAACGGCGACACGTACATTTGTAAGGCCATCACGAATTAGTTTAAATTGTAGGTTGCCATATGATGAATTACCAGAACCGAGGCCACCATGACCAACCAATAGTAACCCTTCTTCTTTAGAAATATTAAGAGATTTAATGAAACGGTCAATTAAGATTTGGTAATCATCTGGATGCTCTTCTTGGCCCATGTAATATACGAGAGGTCTACCTACGCGCAATACTTCCAGCTGTCCTTCCCCTTCATGGGCAAGGATATTATTTTTCAATTTATCAAACTCTTCACCGCCAGTGAAGTGAAGTGGTTGTACATACACATGTGTATACCCTTCTTGGATGAGTTTTTCTAATGCCCCTTGTTCAGTAGGCACCTCAATACCGCGTTCACGTAAACGCTTAACAATGATACGAGAAGAAAAAGCTAGTTCCACGGTACAATCCGGATATGATTTACGAATATGTTCTACTACGGAATCAATATTATGTTCACGAGCACTGTCAACAGTGGATCCAAAGGCAACAACTAAAATAGCTTGTTTCATGAAAGTCTCCTTATATTAATTAATAATATATCTTAATCATACCATAGAGAACCTTTTCAGGGCATACCGTAGTACGTATAAATTGGAAATTATTCTTATCTTTCATAGTGAAAAGTAAAACTCCTCCTCATTGGATATCCAACAAGGAGGAGTTTTGCTTATGGAAAGGAGTGGAGTGATATGTCTAATTATGTAATAGTAAGTATTAAGAAATCATACCTTGTGCTTCTATACGAGAATTTGTCATTACAGGTTTTACAGATTCACGAGGCATGGGACGCTTCCGATCAGACATGCGGATAGCTTGGCCTAAATGTTTCAAGAATAAATCTTGTACATAAGGGTTTTCACCAAGACCTTCATTCCAAATATCTACATTGTAACCCTCTTCAGCGAGCAATGCATAAATGGAGTCAGAACGCTCACCGCCAAGATAGTCCATTAAATGTGTAGAACCAATAAGAGCCAACGGTACTACTAACAAATCTTTATGCCCCATTCGATCTAACAAGGTAAGAGCTTGTTTAAAAGTAGGGAATCCATTTGTAGTAAATACCACTACATTTGGTGCTGAGCCGTACATAGCTTTCAATTGTAATGTACTAAATTCCAATTGATTTTGACCATTCGCCATAAGCACTACAGACTTATTAAGCGCTTTTGTATTAACGTGGCGAACAATACTTTCTAATGTAGCTTCATAATCGTCAGCATAATTCTTTACACCTAAAGATGTGAGTAACGGCTTACCAATGTTCACTTGGCTAAAACCATATTCATTATTATGTAAAAACTTTAATGCTTGTTTACGCATTTGTTGGTAACACTGATCTGCTACCAATGTAACTGGTTGAATGTATACTTCATCAACGCCCTTACGAGCGAAATCTTGCATAGCCTCTGTGAAAGAAGAAATCTTATCATCGTACTTCTCGTTCCACTTCTCTACTAATGCATCAGATAAGAATACACGGCGTACCTCCATATCGCTATACATGGAACGTACTTTTTTCTCTATACTGCCAATGGATTTCTCCACAGCATCTTGGTAAATTGATCCAAAGGATGCAATGATTATGCCTTTCATATGTGACCTCCATATTTCTCATACATGATACAATTTTCACAACTGAAAATTGTTATCAACTACTCTGTAATAATAGTACAAGATTAATGTATAGAAGTCAATGAGAAAAAATATCAAAATCAACCAAAATAATGTATAAATGATGCAACACCACATAAAAGAAGGAAAAATATAACAATAAACTTAATTCGACCTGTAAAGGTATCATACCTTCTCTTGTCGCCAGCTGTGATTTTGCCAGAGCAATTATGACGCCATAGATCAAAGACACAAGCAACACAAAGAATAATAATTAAAATATACTTCAAATCAATCATATAACTTGGTAAAGCAATATAATCGCTAAACAATGAAAGTGCAAAGAAACAATTCCCTAAGATACCAATTACAATTTTAACTATTCGTTGCCTAGCTATAATGACGAGATAATTCACCATTAATAAGCCAAAGAGACCTATTACAATATTCGCAAACATATCTACCCTACTAATTTAAAATCATAGTACTCTAATCTATTTAATATATACATTACACTATTACTTCAAGATACACAAAATGGTGTTGAACTCAAAGGAGTCCAACACCATTTTGTATATTAAATTTCTTTTATACTATTAACATCCCAGCTACCTTTTATAAAGAGTCTATAAAAGACAAAGACATTGGCGAAAGGAACTACTAATAACAATATCCATAATCCGCTATACAAACTATCATGAAGCCGTCGGATGAGTAAAGTAAATACAGAGAAAAGAGTATAGACATAAAGTATATAAAAGATCGCCCATGATATAGGCTCTAAAATAGCTATTCCCATTTCACTTTTTATCATGAGAAGCAACGCAAAAATATTTACATTTAAGCCCATTATTGTGCCTAGTGACCCTACACCTATGCCAGCCTCAATAATCTTAGCGCGTCCAGTTAATCTAAATGAGCGATATAAATAAATATCTCTCAAATATTCTAAAATTCCTTTTTCATTGCTTAAAGTGATTTTTGTCTCTACATATCCAATTGTACATGTAGAAGAAATCATCTGCACATTACTATCGCCATATTTATTCAAACATTGTTCCGAGGGCAAAAAAAGTAACAATGCTGCTGGAATAAAAATAATTAATATTTCTATGAGAAATATCTGTTCAAAAAAACTCAAAAATAATCCCTCTGTAGAATATGTGTTATAAATATAATAAGAATATATAATACTAGCGATGGACCCCCATATCCATAACAGTTTTCCAGAATATCCATTATCATGTAGTCTACGTCTACTTAATTCTAACGTTAATCCCAATCCAAATATCTTAAAAACATATCTTACATAATACATAAGTATATACTCTACCGATATATTATTAATAATGGCATTACTCACTAAATAGGTAAAGAATAGTCCAATTAATATAAAAGCAAATCCTTTTCTACCTATCCTAGTATTATGTAGTAGATCGTATATATTTTGTTTTAAAAGAATTTGTTCTCTCTCAATAAAACCAAACATAATCTTCTCTCTTTTATATGATAATTTTATTTTACTAAAATTTTATATTTATTTTTATTATATATCATATTTTGATAGGACGCCTACATAACTACAGTAATAAAAATGATGCCCTGTACTTGTGTAGCGACATCAGGAACGAGGAGCAAACAAGTATAGGGCAACATTTTTAATATATTTGTAGTAATGTTATGGGGCCCCTTCAAAGTATTCTAGATATCAAGAAAATAAAATCACTTATGTATTCACATATTCATATCCTTATAACCAAAAAGAATATAATTATAAAATCTACTACTATACTATATTCATCACATTAATTTCTTAAAAACTCCTTAATTTTCCTATACTTCTAGGGGTATGGGGTTTATTGACACCTCTTTTACCCTTTGTTACGATTGGCTTAAGGTTATATATATGCAATAAATCTACATTTTTCGATATAGCAAAATTATGTAAATAATTGCATACCCCTGTAGTTTTAGTTTTGGATAGGAGTATAGAAATGAAAAAACAATTAGCATTAGCATCCGCTATTCTAGGTCTTGCCGTATCTGTTGGCGCACCTGTTGTATCTCATGCAGCATACCAATTAAATGAAGAAGTAAAAAATCCTACACCTGCATTAAAAGAGGCATCCACTATTGGTGTTCGCACACATGAAACAAAAGAGCTTCAAAATCTTCAAAACAAAGATGCTATCGTAGTTATGAGCTTTGGTACAACTTATAAAGAAACTCGCGCAAAAACTATTGATGCTACTGTAGCAGCTATTCAAGCAGCTCACCCTAACACTAAAGTAGTAACTGCTTTCACAAGCCATATCATTCGTGATCGTATCCAACAAAAAGAAGGCATTACATACCCTACACCAGAAGAAGCTTTAGACCAATTGAAAGCTGAAGGTTATACACGCGTTGCTCTTACATCATTAGATGTTATTCCTGGTATGGAATATAACTACGATGTAGCTGTTTATAACCTTTACAAAAACAACTTCAAAAAAATGACATTAGGTACTCCACTTATGTACTGGATGGGTCAAGAAGGCCAAACTGATGAAGTTATTCAAACAATTAAGGCTGTACAATCTCAATTCCCTAAATTAGGCAAAGAAGATGCTGTTCTTATCATGGCTCACGGTACTCCAGATCCTGCAAATGCTTACTATTCTGTAATTCAAGACCGCATCCATACTCTTGGCTTGAAAAATACATTCATCTACACTGTAGAAGGTACTCCAAATCTTGAACAAGTTATCCCTCAATTAAAATTACATGGTATTAAGCACGTTACATTGATGCCATTCATGATGGTTGCAGGCGACCATGCTAACAATGACATGGCTGGTGATGAACCAGATTCCCATAAATCCATCCTTGAAAAAGACGGCTTCAAAGTAGATACTTACCTTCATGGTTTAGGTGAAAACCAAAATATCCGTAACTTGTTTGTTGAACGTGCAAACGAATCTTGGGACGCATTACAAAAATAATCCATTTAACTAGTATCGTTATCAATCTATAACGTACATAGGAGTACATCATGAGAAAACTACTACTCGGTAGTATCGCTTTGGTAATGATTGTACTAGCACTAGCTGGGTGTGGTAAAACCACATCCAGCTCTTCTGCTACTACGAAGGAATTGACCTTTAATGGTCAAACCTATACTGTACCAAAAGATCCACAAAAAATTGCTGTATTATCTAATTCTGTTTTATCTATGCTTTATGCTGTCGATGGCAAAGCCATTAGCCGTGCCAATACAACGGATAAATTAGCCCCAGAATTAGAAGCTCTACCCGCTCTTGGTCAAACTGCAAATATCAACATGGAACAACTATTAGGCTTGAAGCCAGATGTGGTATTGGGTTTAGTAAATCAACATAAAAAATATGAATCCCAATTACAAGCTAATAATATTCCAACCGTACTTTTTGATTACGATGGTATTAAAGATAATGTACCAATGTTAACATTCCTTGGCGAGTTAACCAATCATCAAGACAATGCTAAATCTGTTATTACTACCTATGAAAGCAATATCACCAAGGTAAAAGATGCAGTTAAAAATCAACAGCCTGCACGTGTTGCCGTGTTACGTGCCACAGGGAAAGGTGTAACTGCCGAAACTGATGAAGCAGTGACTGCATCTATGGTAAAAGAACTAGGTATGACAAATGTTGTTGCCTCCCACCTAGAGGGTACAACCAAGGATAAAACTGTCCCTTATTCTCTTGAAACATTGACGGCAGATAATCCTGATATTATCTTTGTTGTTACAATGGGCAAAGAAGAAGAAATTACAAAAGCCATGAAACAAGCTATGACAGATAATCCTGCATGGGCTAATTTAAAAGCTGTACAAAATAATCGCGTAATATATTTACCATCTAAACTATTCCTATTAAACCCAGGTCTACAAACACCTGAAGCTATGGCACGTTTAGTTAAAGAAGCATACGGTATTAATGTTACATTCTAATATATTGCATCATGCTAAAGAGGGCATCCCCTAAATAGGGAGTGCCCTCTTTTTTTATTAGTATCAAGCTACTCAACTAATCCTTTTACACGCACATATTTTTTATTATCATATGTATCAAGTTGTACATCTACAGAGAAAACATCTCTAAACAACTCATCTGATATTATTTTATTTGTTTCTCCTGACGTTACTAAATGGCCTTCTTTTATAACAGCCATATAATGTGAATATTGAACCGCCTGTGTTAGTTCGTGAAGTACCATGAGAACGGTTAAATTTTGTTCCTTATTTAAGCGTTTCAATAACTCCATAATTTCTAATTGGTGATTAATATCTAAATATGTTGTTGGTTCGTCTAATACTAATAATTTTGGTTGCTGTGCTAGCGCCATAGCAATCCAAACGCGTTGCCGTTCACCACCAGATAGAGATGGTATGAGCTGATGACGAAGATGGTCTGTTTTCGTAATAGACTGTGCATAGTCTACGATTTCTCTATCCTCTTTCGCCGTATTCTTCCACCACGTTTGGTACGGATAACGACCACAGTACACAAGCTCCTCTACGGTCATATCCTTTGGCATATTAGGTACTTGTGGTAAAAATGCCATTTGACGAGCCAGCTTATTTTGTGAATAAGAGGATAATGGCTTATCAAAGATGGTTACACACTCACTAGGACTAGAAATATACCCGATCATAGATCGTAAAAGCGTACTTTTACCACAACCATTAGGCCCTATTAATGTCGTAATTTTACCGATAGGAACCGATACATTAATGTCATGTAGAATATGACGATTACCAAGAGTTACGGATAACTGTTTTACATCAATAGCGGTATTCATTAGTTATCCCTCCTCAACAGATACAAGAAGAACGGCGCTCCAAAAAATGCCATAATAATGCCCACTGGTACCTCTATAGGGCTCCACATAACACGTCCTATTGTATCACTGACAACAAGAACTAGTGCGCCTAATAATGCGGATCCAGGCAGTAAATATGCATAGTCGTTACCGATTATAAGACGTAACATATGGGGAATAACCAAACCTACAAATCCGATAAGCCCAGCTATACTTACAGCACCAGCCGCTAAAAGAGCAGCCACTGCAGTCATAATAAACCGTGTTTGTTCTACCTTAAGGCCTAATCCCTTTGCAGTTTCATCACCTAAACTTAAAATGGTAAGTCGTTTAGCTCCTAAACAGGCAAAAATAAGACCAATTATAGCATATGGAAACAGCACTTCTACCTGAGGCCAACTGCGTGCAGCGAGTCCCCCTACCATCCAAAGCAATGCCCCTTGTACACGATCACCGAAGAATACAAGTAGTGCTGAAATACCTGAGCCTAAAAAGGCTGCGACCGCAACACCAGCTAAGATAATACGACTAGGTCGCACTCCATTTTTCCATGCTAATGCATACACCATAAGTGCTGCAGCCATAGCACCTAAAAAGGCCACTAAAGGAACTATATGATCATACCCAGGAAATAAAATAAATATGATAACACCAGCTAGTCCTGCACCAGAGGATACCCCTACAATTTGTGGATCCGCCAGTGGGTTTTTCATAACCGCTTGTAATATAGCCCCCGATACTGCAAGACAGGCCCCTACCAAAGCAGCCACAATATTACGGGGCAAACGAATATTCCAAATAATCTGTGAAGCCGTATCTGTTAATTCATCAGACCATAACGTTCTCCATATCTCTGCTAGCGATACAGGTGTAGAACCCCAGATAAGAGATATAATCATACAAGCTATCACTGCAATAAGTAAAACAATGATAACAGATAAACGAAAGGCCTTTCGTTCATTAATAGACTCCATACGAACCCCCTCTCCATATCTTCATATACAAAATAAGTCATTTTGAAAATTCTATATTTTAGACCTAGTAACAGCGATTTTAGAGATACTACCAATTAAAAATATTTATTTTTAACTGGTAGTATCTAAAATATACATTAAAACCCGAATCGCAAAACTACTAAAACACGATTCGGGTTTTGTATTATTTAGATTCTTTGCCTTCTACAAAAAGCATGTCATTGCGTTTTACATCTGTGTAAAGCAATGCATTGCATACGGAAGCAGCGATTGGGCTACCACCTTTGTTGCCTTTTACAGTGATGTAAGGAACTGGGGATACTTCCATCAAATAATCTTTGGATTCTGCAGCGCCTACAAAGCCTACAGGGATACCAATAATAAGAGCTGGTTTAATGCCTTCTTCAAGAGCTAAGCGCAATACTTCGTACAATGCAGTAGGAGCATTCCCGATAGCAACGATTTGGCCTTCTAACTGTTTGCCAAATGTACGCATAGCCGCGATGGAACGAGTTACACCCAATTCTTTAGCCATTTTAGCTACGTTTTCATCTTTGATCAAGCAGTGTACTTCGTTACCACGAATTTTAAGAGCTGGTTTGGAAATACCTGTGCGCACCATTTCTACGTCAGTGTAGATGTTAGCACCGCTTTCCAAGGCTTCGATACCTTTTTGAACAGCATTAGGGCTCATTTTTACGAGTTGTGCGTATTCAACGTCACCAGAAGCATGTACAGTACGAGATACTACGCGTACTTCATCATCTGTTAACCCTAAATCTTTTACATAATCGTAAATGATTTGCATACTTTTATCTTCAATCTCTTTAGGATTTTTAACGTAATCCATTAGTGTCCTCCCATAATTTGAAAAATTCATCATTCGTTGATACCACGTGGCTTTCAAGTTTAACACGAGGTCTATCGATAACAATAACATGGATACCAAGATCCATAGCTGCTTGTAATTTTGTATCAGCACCACCTACAAGACCAGAGTTTTTCATAACTACAACGCTAGCCTTTGTATCGTGGAACATGATGCGGTTCATATCGTAAGAAAATGGACCTTGTACAGCAACAATGCGTTTGGGACTTACATTGAGGTCTTCCATCATTTGTAACACCTCTGCAGTTGGCAAAATACGTGTCCATACTTCGCAATCTTGCAAGGCTTCAGATTTAGCAAAGATGTGCATTGTCTTACTACCAGTAGTCAAATACACATGGTTATTATTTTCTTTTGCTAACTTGCCTGCCAAATTCGCTGCTTCAACTTCGTCCACTACGATATGTAATTTATCATACTCTGGCAATGGTACCTCTTTACGTTCAAAACGAACGAATGGAATACCTACTGCCTTGGCTGCCTCTTGTGCCGTTGCGGTCACAACTGCGGCGTACGGATGGCTTGCATCGATTAATAGGCGCACATTATGCTCCTTAATTAAGTTCTGCATAGCCTGTTGATCAAGACGACCCGTATGTACAGTAATGCCTTTATGGGCAGCAAGCTCTGCCCCATATTGACTAACTACCGTAACAAGCACATCTTCACCTGTCCGTTCTTGAATATCTACCGCTAAGGTGCGACCATCCAGAGTACCGGCAATGACCCAAATCATAATTTGTAGCCTCGAGGAGTAATCATGCGACCGTTTTCAACATAGGTTTGGCTGTTGCCGATGATAACAAGTGTTTGCATATCTACTTCTTCTTTTGTGAAGTTTTCAAGGTCAGAAATTACCATTTGTTGACCTGGACGACCAGCTTTTTGCACGATGCCAACAGGTGTTTTAGGATCGCGGTATTTAAGAACAATTTCGCGAACTTCATCTAAGTGAGTAACACGTTTTTTACTACGTGGGTTATACAAGGAGATAACCATGTCACCTTGTGCACAAAGGTCAGCACGTTTTTTAATAAGATCCCATGGAGTCATCAAATCACTCAAAGAAATGACTGCAAAGTCATGCATCAAAGGTGCACCCAATACTGATGCTGCTACGTTTACAGCACTAAGACCAGGTACGATGTCTACGGAAGGACGTTTTTCTGCTGGCACTTTATTAGCAAGTTCCAACACAAGACCTGCCATGCCGTATACGCCAGAGTCACCAGAGGATACTACTACCACTTGATGACCTTCTACAGCCAAATCAACGGCTTGTTGGCAACGATCTACTTCCTGCATCATCGCAGTACCTACAGTTTCTTTGCCTTCGATGAGATCTTTAATCAAGTCTAGGTATGTCAAATAACCTACCACGCGGTCAGCCGCTAAGATAGCTTCGCGCGCTTGAGGCGTCATAAACTCTTCATCGCCAGGGCCGATGCCGATTACTTTGATATTACCTGTGCAATGGCTACCGTTGTTTTGGGATAAATTGTTTTGTACTGTATTAATGTTCGGCTCTTGGCCGCTAGTAATGCCGTTGTCTCGCATACGTTTCCTACTCCTATAGTTCCTTTTACAAAATTAGATTCTTTTAATTCTTCTTCTTCAATGAGTGGTGCCATCTCGTCCTGTGTATAGAATACGATAGGCCACCCCATAATTTGCATAGCCTCTAAGAGGCCTACTTCGTCTTGTTTAACGATGACCGATGCTGCCGTTACAAGGCTCTTTGGTGAAAGCTTATGCGCTGCTAGCGACTGTTGTATGGCGTCAAGGATTAATTCCTTCGGCGTATCTCGACGACAGCCAATGCCCATCGTATAGGTCCGAGGGCGCAAAATCAATTGATGACCATACTCGGTTATTACTTTGTCCGTAATGACCACCCGAGAAGCCCCCTCTTCAGAGCTTTCATGTTTACATGGAATAGAATCTAGTTGATCCAAAGAAATAACGTGAACCATGCCATGTTCACCAATATGAGCTTTTGTAACTGCCTCTAAATGCTCAGCATTCGCTAAGCTTGCATCGATATAATAATCAACCTGCTCTCCCCCAACGATGGCAGAGTTCACATTGATTAAGGTTTGGAAATTATCCACCAACAGATGGTCATGGCGCGCCAACACGTCAGGCGCTGGCAATCCGTTTACATCCGTAGCGGTTGTAATAACTGGGTCCGCATCGATGGCCAGCGAAATGGACTGCGTCCATTCGTTGGCGCCCCCTAGGTGACCAGATAACAAGCTAATTACATGGTGTCCTACTTCGTCCATTACAACTACTGCAGGATCCTTGGATTTATGCTCAATATATGGTGCAATCATGCGCACTACGATACCGAGTGCCATAATACATAACACTTGGTCGTAATCTTTAAAAATCTGTCCTATATGTTTTTTGAGGGAATCAAAATAAATGGCCTCACCACCAGAGGGACGATTTTCTTTTTCAAAGCAATCTGCATGAGGTGCCACCAAAGACTTGATGCGTTGACCTAGCTTTGCACCTCGTTCAGACACAGAAAGAATAGCTGTTCTATTCTTCTTGTTTCCCGTCAAAGGCGCAATAGTTTCTAGTTCTTTCATCATACTAGTCCTTAGCACTGCGGTACATGTGAGCAAAGCCTTTGTCGTAAAGCTTAGATAATTCGTATTCGCTATCTAATACATGGCTTACTACGATCATAGCTTGTCGCAATACGCCCTCTTTCGCTACGATGTCCGCAATAGTTTCCAATGTGCCACGGATAATGCGTTGGTCTGGCCAAGACGCTTTTACAACGATTGCCACTGGAGTCGTTTTGTCATAACCGCCCTCGATGAGTTCAGCTACAACCTTATCTAACATTTGAACGCTAAGGAAAATACACATAGTTGCTTCATGAGCTGCTAACATGCGCAATTTTTCCTTTGGAGGCATTGGTGTACGGCCTTCCATGCGTGTAATGATAACTGTTTGGGACACATTAGGTAATGTGTATTCTTGTTTTAATGCCGCTGCTGTAGCAAGGAAAGAGCTTACACCTGGCACGACTTCATAAGAAATACCCATGCCAGCTAGTGCATCCATTTGCTCTTGAATCGCACCGTAAATAGCAGGGTCACCCGTGTGAAGGCGAACTACGCTTTTGCCAGCCTCCACAGAAGCTTTCATAACAGCCAATACCTCATCAAGGTTCATGGTAGCACTGTTATGAATTTCACAGCTTGGTTTACAAGCCTCTAAAATGGCAGGGTTTACCAAGGAGCCAGCGTAGATAACAACGTCTGCCTCTTGCACTAAACGATACCCTTTGCGAGTAATTAACTCGGGATCCCCAGGGCCTGCGCCTACGATATGTACGTCAACCATATTACTCTCCTTCTGCGATACGCGTTGCAGATACAATGAAAATTGGACTCAATGGGTCTAACAAATGATATGGACCAGCCTTGCGGTAACGGCTGATAGACATTTGGTAACCTTCATAGGTGAAAGGCCGACCTTTCAATTCTTTTAAGATTGTATAACCAGTTTCCATCGTTACCGCAGTAACCACTAGACGACCACCTACTTTTAATAGACGTTGCGCCTCATCCATGATGCCTGTCATACCACCAGCACTACCGCCGATGATAACTGCATCAAGCGCAGGCAATTCTTCCATGCCTTCAGGAGCTTTGGACTTAATCACTGTCATATTATTTACATTGAATTTCTTCATGTTTTCATTGATAAGGTCGATGCCTTTATCAAAGCGTTCAATCGCATATACATGCCCTTTAGGAGCTGCCAAGGCTGCTTCAATAGAGATAGAGCCCGTACCAGCACCTACATCAAGAACGATGCTATCCTCCTCGATGCGCGCCTCGTTCATAACGGCTTTGCGAATCTCGCATTTCGTCATCGGCACGTCGCCGCGGATAAATTCTTCATCAGGAATTCCGAAAAAATGTCTCATCCTAGTACCACCATTACAGAGTGACCAAATCCTTCTAGCTCAGTTAACACCTCTAGCGTAGAGTCTACAATTTTTTCATCATCATAGCTCAAGCGCTCAAGGGCTGCTGCTCTCGTTTCTTTGGGCCAACCTGCATCTATTAAAATACGCGCAATATGCGCTGGATTATATTCAGGATCCGTTAAGAACCCCATCTTTTTACCTGCTTCATATACGAGTTTCTCCGGTGCCGGTTGGCGACCGTGAAAGCTCATTAAATCCGCATCATGCCAGACCTCATTAAGTCGTGCGAAGGCAAAGGTCATAGAACTAATGCCGGGCACAACCTCAATAGGGTTAGCAGTAAATTTCTTTTTCAAATACGGTAACAAGCTATAGTAGCCTGTATCACCGCTTACCATAACTACAACATCATGGTCGTTGAGCTCACGCTCAATTTGCTCAGCCAGTAAGCTAAGCTTACCCGTTACAGGATATGTAATTTGGCCAGGCTCTTGAAAGTCCTCTAAAGAACGTTCACTACCTACCAATACTGTGGCATGTTTAATTAAATTAAGGCCTCTAGGCACCACATAATCAGGATTACCCGGACCAATGCCTACGATATACAAGGTATGTGCCATTGTTCAAGCTCTCCTATCTCTTTAGCATGCTTATCCATTGCCAAAATCTCGCCCTTTAAGGTGGTAATAATGATACCTACCTCTGCTTCGTTAGCAATATATCGCTCACTACGTAACGATGCACGATCTACCACACGTTGGTACACCCCAGTCAGTCCTTCACGCTCCAATATTGGGAACGTAGACTCTGTAGTTTGGCAATTAAATAGCTCTTCACACACCGCTTGGGATGCCCCTTCAAGAGCAGCATAAGCAACAATGCTTTCCATGCGACCATCACTCATGCGATTGTGTGTATGGAAACTACCACTAGCAAGTTTTATTAGCTTACCAATATGACCGATGATCAAAATACGCTTGAAGCCAATTTGTACTGCCTTTTCCAGCATAAAACCGATAAAGTTACTTGTTTCTGCCATTTGGTTCTTATGAATACCTAGCACTTGCTCTGCTAAATCCTGACCAATACGGCCCGGCACGAGAACAGCCGTTTCACAACCATTAGCTTTCATAACCTTTAGCTGAGGCACTAACGAGTTTTTGAACCCTTCTTCACTCATAGGCTTAACGATACCCGTAGTACCGATAATGGAAATACCACCTTCGATCCCGAGGGTATGGTTTAAGGTTTTCTTAGCTAAGATCATACCGTTTGGTACGCTAACTGTTACTGTTACACCTTGACCATGTACACAATGCTCTTTAAAGACGATGTTCATCATCGTACGAGGCCCAGGATTGATAGCCGGTTCTCCAGGCGGCATCGCAAGGCCCGGTTTAGTTACCGTCCCAACGCCAAAGCCAGCTCGGAATCGTAGTTCACCAGTATCATCAAGGGTCACCATCGTTTCCACATCATTGCCATGGGTTACATCAGGATCGTCGCCGCCGTCTTTCATAACGGTCACCTTAGCTTCTGTATCGGATATAACCTCTACGGCTTTAATAGGTACCTCAATATACTGACCTTGAGGATTTTCAATGACCACTTGGTCCACGATGTTCTTATCTAAGAGGGCCAATAAACCAGCTTTCATACCTGCCGTAGCACATGAACCTGTGGTATAGCCACCCTTCATGTCCTCTACTCTCATAAGGCCTCCTACACCGATAGGGTTAGCGATTCCAAGAAATCAAACTACCCCTATCTTATGGACATATGTTATTAGGAACGGAAGTTAACGAATTGCAATTCTACAGGGATATCCAATTGTTTTAACATTTGAATTACTGCTTGCAAATCATCTTTATCTTTACCAGATACACGCACTTGATCCTCTTGGATAGATGCTTGTACCTTAATTTTCATGTTTTTAATTGCTTTTACTACTTCTTTAGCATTTTCTTTTGTAATGCCTTTTTTAATAGTAATGATTTGGCGAACTGTAGCACCAGCAGCTGGTTCAACTTTGCCGTAGTCAAGATTTTTAATCGCTACGTTACGTTTAACCATTTTGCCTTTTAAAACATCGATAATGGCATTCAATTTATATTCATCATCACCGATGATTTTGATAGTGTCACCTTCAAGACTAATTTCCGCTTTAGAACCACGGAAATCATAGCGCGTACCAATCTCTTTTTTCGCTTGGTTTACTGCATTATCTACTTCCTGCATATCCACTTCGGACACAACGTCAAAGGAACAATCTTTAGCCATTTTATACCTCCTACACCTGAACCCGTTGGGCATGGGGTTCATAGCATTACTTTCATCATCCTCATATTCCAAGTGAAAGTGTAAAAGTACACCAAATTGGAATACATCTCTATAATTATACCTTAAAACAGGCTTATTTTCTAGGTATATCGATATTTTCAATTATAACTATTAGGACAATAAAAATACGATAAAACTAATGATATTTAATAGTCTTAATAAGCTAATATAAAACAATATACCCAGCAGCAATATGTATCATATATTACTACTGGGTATTTATTAATAAATATAGTAATTATAAAAATTACAGATTATCGTGTTGGTAACACAATATTTTGACCAGATGGTTTACTTGGATTCATTGCATTTGGCAAATCTTCAACAGTTGTATTTAGATCTGTATCAGCCGCTACAACAGCAACAAATTTTTGACCTGGTTCATAGTAAATATTAGTCCCCTTCATGAAGAGACCACCTACTAAGCTAACAGCTGCAGCAACCGCAACTGCACCATTGTCAGAATGACCTTTACCTTTTATTTGAGCATCAAGAGGAACAGATACACCATTAATAGTCTTAATTTCATTAATGCTAAATTCTAATCGTCCCTTACGGCCGAACATACCATTTTTTCTAGATTTAGTAATAGTACCTAATACTTCTTGATTAACTGGTATTACTACAACATCATTGATAAGAAGATTTTCCAGTGTTTTTAATCTAAATGTATTGCCTTCTTTACTTCTTCTAGAGCTAATTGGAGTCATTAATTCTAATTCAATCTTAGTATCCTTAGGAATATAAGCATGACCATTAGCAATTGAGCTTGTACGTACACTTGTAGACATTTCATCACTTTTTAAAAGTTGAATTCGATTAACACCAGATGGCATTTCCGTTTTTACAAGAGCACTATCAGTCTTAGGTTGTTCTACTACACTTTCTCCATGAACAACAGTCGGCATTAAGCATCCTAAACTAATACAGCCTACAGCAAGAAGTTTCAAAAGAGCTTTAGAAGATTTCATATATACCCCCAAAACAAATAAAAACATATAACTATACATTACGTGTTTAGTATAGCACATTATGAATTTTTAATGAACTCATTATCATCTTAATATATGACGTAACCTTAAACTAGTAAGCTTATAATATTTGAACCTCTTCATATATAGGCTGAACAACTAACTCACCTTTAGTATTAATTACTCCCCATTTACCTTTAATTTTTACAGAACTATAGCCGTGATAAAATGCACCTGCATCAGTTACTTCCTGGGTAATAGGTGTCTCTATAATTGTTCCATCAACAGAAAGAATTTTATAAGTTCCAGCCTTATCATATAGCCAAGTATATGTATCACCTAAGAAATTTTTTACTTTAGTGGATTTATCCCCTTTATAAATAATTCGGCCATCAGACATATCCACAACATAACGAATGCTTTCATTGGTAACATTCATATGATGTTCACCAATAAAGTCAATAGAATCATATTTAAATGGTATCTCTTGCTTACCTGTTTCCATATCAAAAATACCATATTTTTTAGTATCTTTATTTTTCAATGTCACCAATACGCCGTTCACATCTATTGAGCCAGGTTCATAATTACCAGGTTGAATTACATACTGACCCTTACGATTCATAAACCCTAACTTACCATCATTCCGAACAAATGTCCCAAATCGTTCCATAGGGTATACATAATCATTCTTACTATCTATAACAATATTACCATTACGATCAATATATCCTCGTTTCATACCATCTTCAATAAAATTACCAAGACCATCAAGATATACTCCGCCATGATTATACATATAGCCTAAACCAACAAGACCTAAGACTCCACCAAGACCAAAATGACTCACTTTACGACGATATTCTGCTAAGCCATTTTTAAAGTTATAAACCTCATTAGAAGGTGCCGTAAACACGATATTCCCCTTACCATCTATAGCTACAACTTTACCATCAAGTTTAACAAATGCTCGATCTTCACTAAATTTAGTAAAATACTCTTCCAACTCTTTAAATTTTGCAGGAATAACTACGTTACCTTCAGCATCTGTAAATCCAGTTTTTCCTTTTTCTTTAAAAATTCTGTATGAGTCACTCGGATATTTCTCTAAATTAGTTTGTTTATCATAATCAGTTAGATTTGAAATTTCATCGGTCAACTCGCTAGAAGATTTATAAAGAGCTTCCTTTGCTTCTTCCCCAGATTTTAAAACTGTACCATCCGCTTTAATTTGAATAACTTTATTTTTACCTTCTTCCACAAAGAATGTACCATCTTTATTGTAAGATGATTTTAAATTTTTATAGGCTGGTTCAAGTACGATTTGACCGTTAGTTCCTATAATCCCCCATTTACCATTTACTTTAATTAAACCTAAATAACCTAGTTTAGCCAATCGATCATCATTCATACTCACAAAAGCTTTATTTACATAAGTTGGTTGTTGCTTTAAAGAACCTGCAATAGGCATAAATGTATCTAAACTACCGATACCAACCCCTACGCCTACAGACGTACTACTGGATTTAAAAGATGACTTTTCAGTCGTAGAAATAGTTTTAGGAGAAGTTGATGTAGTATGTTGTTCACGTGTAACTCGAGTACTAGTAAACGTTGGTGTATCTTGGTTTGTTGCGGTAGTACTACTAGTAGATTCTGTGGCTGCGAAAGCTGTTGTAGACATAGCCGCCAACACACAAGCGACTAATAAGGATTTCTTGTTAAGATTCATAAACCTCTCCTTTTACAAATTAAACTTAGGTACAAAACAATAATAACTATACCAAAGCCATATATTAAAAATTTATAAATTTTATTAACATAAATTATACTATATAGAGCTTAATAAAAACAACAAAGGATGAAAAATTCTTCATTTATCATTTATTTGATATAATAAAAGCTATGAAAACAGCAACGATAATCGACTTGATTGTAGATTCTGATGTATATACACAGTCTATGAATCATATTATAAAACAACAACATATTTCTCAGCGCATGAGGCGGCGTCTACGAAATGAGGGTATCATAACGGTTAATGATGAGCCCGCCACTTGGAATACTCTAGTTCACGGTGGCGATCATCTTGTCATGAAGTTAACGCCAGAACAGGAATTCAGCCTCTGCCCTATGGATTTAGATATCCTCTATGAAGACGAGCACATCTTGGTCATAAACAAAGCGGCTGGTGTTCTTATGCATCCTACCTCGACCGTGCGAGATCATACACTAGCTAACGGAGTGCTATATTATTACCAAGAAACTCATCAGCATTATGATTTCCATCCGGTACACCGATTAGATAAGGATACATCTGGTATTGTCATCATCGCTAAGACTTCAGTAGTGCAACATGCATTTGATAAAAAGCATACACCCTTCTATAAAACTTACGATGCTATCGTTGAGGGAAAACTTCCCGCTGTACCTTTAACCATTAATTGGCCTATAGGGCGTAAACCAGGCAGTATCATTGAGCGCTGTTGTACTAATGAAGGAAAGCCAGCTCGCACAGATATATCTATTGTCGACCATAATACTTACATTAGTAGCAATAGTGAACAGCACTTCACTCACGTGCAATGCTTATTACACACAGGGCGCACTCATCAGATTCGAGTTCATGTATCTCAATTAGGCTATCCCCTTGCGGGCGATGACTTATATGGGGGCCATTTAGATTATATCCAGCGCCAAGCACTACACGCAGCGCGCGTCAGCTTTCACCATCCAATGACAAATGAATGGCTCGAGCTAAGTGCGGACATGCCACAGGATATGAAAGATCTAATACAGTAATTCATAAAACAATCAACAAATCACTAGAAATCTACCCACGTGGGTCATTAAGCAGAGGCTAATTTTATGCATAAGTTATACAAAAAAGATTGGCCCTTTATAGTGTTTCTTGATATACTTAATTTGATTGATATATGATTGCAATAACACTAGTATTTCATCTAGTTTTTAGTTGCTTAAAATACTGCAGTCACAGTATTAATAACAGATATGACAGGCCCTAGGGCCAAGGAGGACAACATGCCATTAGTTACTACTACAGAAATGTTTAAAAAAGCCTACGAAGGTGGCTACGCTATCGGCGCCTTCAACGTAAACAACATGGAAATCGTACAAGGTATCGTAGACGCTGCTAAAGAGGAACAATCTCCTCTTATCTTGCAAGTATCTGCAGGGGCTCGTAAATATGCGAAACATATTTACCTTGTTAAACTTGTGGAAGCAGCTCTTGAAGACAGCAATTTGCCAATCGCGCTTCACCTTGACCACGGCGATTCCTTCGAAATTTGTAAAGACTGTGTAGACGGCGGTTTCACTTCCGTAATGATCGACGCTTCTCACCATGACTTTGACGAAAACGTACGCATTACAAAACAAGTTGTTGAATATGCACACGCTCACGGCGTAGTAGTAGAAGCAGAATTGGGCCGTTTAGCTGGCGTTGAAGATGATGTAAACGTATCTGATGCGGATGCACGTTTCACTGATCCAGAACAAGCTGCTGAATTCGTTCGCCTTACAGGCGTAGACTCCTTAGCAATCGCTATCGGTACTAGCCACGGTGCTTATAAGTTCAAAGGCGACCCTTACCTTGACTTCGATCGTTTGAAAAAAGTTGGCGAATTATTGCCTAACTTCCCAATCGTATTGCACGGCGCTTCCTCCGTATTACCTGAATTCGTAGCTAAATGTAACGAATTCGGTGGCAACATCCCTGGTGCACAAGGTGTGCCTGAAGCAATGCTTCGTCAAGCAGCTCAAATGTCCGTATGTAAAATCAACATCGATACAGACCTTCGTCTTGCTATGACTGCATCTGTACGTGAATACTTGGCTCAAAACCCATCCGAATTTGACCCTCGTAAATACTTAGGACCTGCTCGTGATGCTATTAAAGGCATGGTAGCTCACAAAATTAAAAACGTGTTAGGTTCTTCCAACACTCTATAATCTATGGCTAGCGGATTTTTAAAAGGAACATTAATCCTCACCATAGCCGGCTTTGTGGTGAAAGCCATCGGTAGTATTAACTGGATTCTACTATCCCGTATTTTAGGCGGTGAAGGTATCGGTATCTATCAGATGGCCTTTCCAATTTATTTATTGCTATTACAAGTTTCAAGCGCAGGTGTGCCAATTGCCATCTCTATTTTGACGGCAGAGCGATTAGCTCTCAACGACTACACAGGGGCTAAACGAGTATTCAACATTTCCTTTACAATGCTTACCATTACAGGTCTAATAGCCAGTCTTGCCATGTTCTTTGGCGCCGATTGGCTCATCTCAAGTGGTATCATTCAGGAAAGTCGTGCCTACTACTCCCTCATTGCGCTAGCGCCAGCCATTTTCTTTGTTACTTGGATTTCCTGCTTCCGCGGTTACATTCAAGGTTATGAAATGATGACACCAACGGCGATGAGTCAAATTGTAGAGCAAATATTACGGGTTGTGGTGATGCTAGGTGCGGCAGCTATCTTGTTACCATACGGTTTGCCAGAGGCGGCCGGCGGTGCCAGCTTAGGTGCAGGTATCGGTGCCTTTGGTGCCTTCCTAGTCTTGTTATATTATTACTATAAATTGCCTAAGGCTCCTGCTACAGGTGAAAGCTTTGAAGGTGAACGAGAATCCTCTAAAGAGGTTTTATCGCGCCTCATTTGGCTTGCCTTACCAATTTCCTTAGCAAGTATTATGTTACCATTGACGGCCAACCTTGATTTGATCATCGTTCCTCGCCGATTATTGGTGGCAGGCTTCTCCCTCAATGAAGCGACGGAGCTTTTCGGTTACTTAACAGGTATGGCGGTACCGCTTATTAACTTGGCTACCATTATTACGGCAGCCCTTGCAACAAGCATTGTACCATCTATCTCTCATGCCTTCGCTAAGCGTGATCATGAAGGTATCTACGACCGTACAGCTGGTGCTATGCGCCTATCCTTTATGGGTACTGTACCGTTCACGGTTATGCTCTATGTATTGGCAGCGCCAACAGTTACATTGATCTATAATGCGCCAAAGGCTGAAATGGCAACACAAACTGTGGCCTTTGCCATCTTCTTCCTCGGCATTCATCAAGTAACGACTGGCATCTTACAAGGCCTAGGAAAACCTAGAATTCCAGTGGTAAACATGGCCATTGCCATTATTATCAAGGTAATCTTAAACTGGAACTTAACAGCAATTCCAGAACTTGGCATCGGCGGTGCTGCGTGGGCAACTGTAGCAGATATCGGCTTTGCGGCCTTACTCAACTTGATTTACATCAAAAAATATACAGGCTACTTCCTCGACTTCTCTATCCTTTGGAAAAACGTGGTTAGTGCCGGTATCATGGGCGTACTCATCTACATGAGCTACCAAGCTCTATCTACCACACTACCTATGTGGGCTAACTTCTTGCTTACAGGTATCGAAGGCTTAGTATTGTACGTAATTATTATGGTTCTCCTAAAAGGCCTTGATAAAAACGACGGTGCTGGTATGCCGCTCATTGGTAGATTCTTTAGATAATTATATAAACACCAAGAGGACTGACTCATTTGAGTCAGTCCTCTTTTTATACTACCTATATAGATACTATTTATAGAAAGTTTTTGTATCACCAAAAACATCAGGTGGTACACCTAGACCTAGTTTTATCTTATTATAGTTTGCTTTATTTTTCTTATTATCCACATATTGTATCATGTCTCTAATTTTATAGTTACTTATATGAATATCGTGTGGTTTTTTTACCATGTATGTATAACGATAATTTTCATCATATACCGTCATAGTAAATAATGTGTATTTATCTCCTTCAACCTCTAAATACACACCTGGTGTAGCATCATTCCAAACAGTAGCTGATTGAATTGGTTTCCCTTTACTTAACGATTCAGTATAAACAAAATCATTTAAATAGTTAAATAAAACATTTTGCTTTTTCACATTATCTATAGATGATAAAGGAGTAACAATGATTTCTTCTTTTATATTTCCAGAAGAATAATTTACCTTATAGCCCCCATTCTTAAGAGTCTCACGACCAGTGTGCTTACTATTTTTAAATACTTGGAAAGTAAAGTTTTCTACACGTACTGGAGTCGTATTTTCTAAAATAGCTGATGCAGGTTTGATAGAAGGCAAAATCATATTAACTAATGGTGCCATAGTTGAATTCATGATTTCTTGTTCATTATCTTTCAAAACATTATGATTTAAACGACCACTCATCTGATAACCTATGTGATAACTTCTGGTAGGTGATGTGGGGAGTGTAAAATTTAATGTACCAATTATATTATCTGAATCATATTTGATTACATCCCAAGTTGCCTTCTCAATGCCTTTATATGAAAAGGTACCACTACCTAGCATTTTAGAACCATCAGGACGTATATCCCCTTTGCGCCCTTCAAATTCCTTACGCAGTATATCACTATTCAGCTTACTATATTCAATATCGGTATTCTCCCAAAGATTGCCCTTTGGTTGAGGCCGAACTTCATAACCTAATTGAGCAATTCGAGAAAAAATACGTCCCATTCTAAGGACATCTTTTGTATTATCTAACCTTGCAATTCCTATACCACTTTCATAAGGAGCTGTAAATTTTATATCTGACCCATTATCACGCAAAATTAAAACTGTCCGTGAATACATAATTGCATTATTTAACTCTTTAATAGCATAAATATCAGACTCTAACTTTGATTTATCATAATTAGGATTATTTGCTCGAATAGCAGGTATTTCTTTTTCTATACTCTGTTCCATCAAGCGCGTTACTTTAGGATCTATACGATAATGCTGATACGCATTTTCTGGTGCAGAAGGAAAAGCACCGGGAATATTAATATCAATCCCATAAGACTGCCCTACACCTAATGTAATACCTAAAAGACCTAAAGTTATTATTCGTTTCAAATTCATAAATAATCTCCTCTATATACTAGCTCTCAAGTTAACAAATATTATATCTAATTATTAAATTTTTATCAATTTTATTTAAACTTTAATTATAAATATATTGTTTGATACAGCTAATCATGGAGTGTATAAGATTTGTTAAACGTCTTATAGATTATAAAATCTTTAAACTTGTATCAATATTGTAGGTACAAAGTTTTTATATAGATGAAGTAATATATTAACCATACACAGTACCATAAAATAAGGAGAAGGAAATTAACCTTCTCCTTATTTTATGCCGTTATTCCTATCGTCGTAAGGATTTCCATTATTATGGGTATAACTACCACAAATAGTATAGTACTAATCATGACAAGGCCTGTAGCAAAGGGCAAATCGGATTTTGCTTCGTTAGCTACGATTGGCAGTACTGCAATGACTGGGCCAGCCGATTGCACTACAAATGTAATAATAGCAATTGGCTCTAGTACTATACCTGCTCCGTATTGTAGACCCATAATTACACAGAACATAATAATGGGTGAAATCACAAAACGACCTACGATACCACCGATAGAATCTTTATTGAGGCTCATACTCTTTAAGCCTGCATCATGAAGGACAATACCAATATAAATCAAAGATAATGGTGTTACCATATCACCTAAATAATTCAGTGTATTATGTAAAATTGGAGCCAACGGAATTTCAAAGAATAAAAAGATTAAGGCTGTAAAGAAACCTAATAATGGCGGTGGTAATAACTTCTTCCAATCAAACTTAGGCTTTTGAGCTGTAGTGGACTGAACTGAGGTGCTATTTCCAAGTTGATCCCACTCATCATTAGCCAAGCCATTTTCCACAGTTGGCAGCGGATCTAATTCAATTAAAAATACCCCTACGAGCCACACAGATATGGTATTACCAATATAATAGAGCAAGAAATATGGTAATGCTTCAGGTCCAAAGAGTGCAATCTGCACAGGTAAACCTATAAATAAGCAATTATCATTCACTACCATATTGATAAAAATACCGCGCCGCCCTTTAGGTACTTTCAACAGTTTCATCATGATGAAAGCAACGATATAGGCAATTACATAGGTTAGCATGACTACTAACATGCCATATCGTAAATCCCATAGGTCGGACATATGTAGGTGATGTAATACAGAAACAAAGACGCCAGCCGGCAAAATGACGGACATGATAAAGCGCGATAAATTACTACTGAAGGTCGGGTTAAACATGCCCCGCCCTTTTAAGAAATATCCTAACGAAATGAGTAGCACTATCGGTATGATACTCTGTAAGGATGTGAGAAAAACCATAATAAACCTCCCGAACAGTTGATTCGTAGTCTATCATAACATGTTTTCATCGATTTTAGAAAACCGTTCTAAGAATAGACTCACCTTGCTATTCACTTAGTGTATATCCATACAGAATAACTACCCTATAATCACGGTACATAGTATTAACCATAAAATCTTTATAATTCAATAAATTAATAGTATAAATTATTCTAAAAATCATTTATACTTAAAGAGTAAATATACAATATAGTCCGTACATGAGGTGATAGTATGAAAAAACCATATATCGGTATCTCTGGCAGTATCTTACTAGGTAGCGCTGGTTCTGATGTAGACCTGCCACGCTCCTATGTAAACCTTGATTACACTCGCTCTATTGAAGAAGCTGGTGGCATTCCTATTATTATTCCTTTCACAACAAATCTTGAAATCATTCAAGATACAGTGGCGCATCTCGATGGTCTACTATTATCTGGTGGTCATGATGTGTACCCACTGCACTATGGTGAGGAACCATTACAAAAACTGGGTGAAGTATGGCCTGAACGTGATCATTTTGATTTTGCTTTGTTGAAAGCTGCTGAAGAAAGACAAATTCCTATCTTTGGTATTTGTCGCGGCATGCAAGTATTAAATGTATACCGTGGCGGCTCCTTGTATCAAGATTTAAGCTACGACGAAACTTGTACAATAAAACATGCCCAAAATCAAACGCCTGAATTAGGTACGCATACAGTTGATATCGAGTTCGAAACTAATCTTGCTAGCGCAATTGGTCGCTCTACTTGGGTTACAAACTCTCACCACCATCAAAGTGTAAAAACAGTTGGTAAGGGCTTACAAGTTGTAGCTCGCGCTAAAGACGGCACTGTAGAGGGTTTAGAAGATCCCTCCTACCCATGGATGGTAGCTACTCAATTCCACCCTGAAATGATGACACCAAAAGATCAAAGTGCAACACGTTTATTTGATGCATTCATTGCAGCGGCTCAAAAAAACTAAAGAAAATAATAGCAAAGCTCCACACCTTGAACCGACCCCTTAATGTTAGACCAAAAATCTTAACGTTAAGGAGGTCGGTTTTTCTATGGCAAAATATAACCTTATATTTAAATTAAAAGTCGTTACCGCATATCTAAATGGCGAGGGTGGATATGAGTATTTAACTAAGAAATATGGTGTAAAGACTACATCGCAGGTTCGTCGTTGGATTAGTGCATTTAAAGAATTTGGTAAAGATGGTTTGTGTCGAAAGCGACATAATACAAGATATACTTCAGAATTTAAGCTAGCTGTGGTAGAGTCATACTTAACTAGTGAATTATCGTATCGGCAAATTGCATTACAATACGGGCTGAATAATCCTTCATTAATAGCTCGCTGGAAATCGGATTTTATGAAATATGGGGCCAATACTTTTGTCGAGCGACCGAAAGGACGAATACCTACCATGAGTCGAACAGATGAAAAAGTAAAGATTAGCACACATACTGAATCTCGTAACCAAAAGAAGAAAAAAGAATTAACACCAGAGCAAGCTCGTATTTTAGAACTGGAAAAACAATTACGCTATGCTCAAATAGAGAATGCCTATTTAAAAGAATTGAGGAGATTGCGCCTCGAGGATGCTCGGAAAATGAAAGAGCAGCAAGAATCATTAGCAGTCTCCGAAGAGAATTCAAACTAACTGAGATTCTTGCTGCCTTATGTTTTCCAAAAGCAACATATATGTACTGGCAACAGCGCTTTGACCGAGTAGATCCAGATCTACAAATACGAATAGCTATTGAAGATATTCGTAAAGACCATCCCAACTATGGATATAGAAGATTGTTACCCTTGTTACAATCACGAGGTATTGTTGTTAATAAGAAACGATTACAACGAATTATGCAAAAGTTCAATTTGCAAGTAATAGCATTTTCTCGTAAGAGCCGAAAATATAACTCATATAAAGGTGTTAAAGGACGGATTGCACCTAATCGCATTAAGCGTAGATTCCATTGTAATCAACCACATCAAAAAATTACTACAGATACAACTGAATTTAAGTATTATGAACTAGATGCAAATGGTGCTTTGAAAGTCAGAAAACTATACTTAGATCCATTTATGGATTTATATAATCTTGAAATTATCAGTTTTAGTATAAGTCCTACACCATCAGCTGAGTCTATACTTTCAGCACAGAAACAGGCGATTGAAAAGACTGCTGATGCTAAGTATAGGCGGACATTTCATTCTGATCGTGGTTGGGGTTACCAAATGAAAGCGTATCAACATAATTTAAAAGTGCATAATATATTCCAAAGTATGTCTAGAAACGGTAATTGTCTCGACAATTCACCAATGGAAAATTTCTTTGCCATCTTAAAACAAGAGCTGTATTATGGCAATACTTTTCATAGCTATGATGAGTTAAAAATGGCGATTGAAAACTATATTATGTATTACAATACTAAACGAATTAAGGAAAGATTGAACTGGCTAAGTCCAATTGACTATCGTTTAGCTACTACTGCAGCATAAAAAATTCCGAGCAACCAGTTTTGGTTACTCGGAATAAAAAGTCTAACTTTTTGGGGTCACTACACCTTAGTTGTGGAGCTTTTTTATGCTTATATTAGTATACATCTTTAGAAATTTCTTCAGAATACTCATCAAAAATATCTTCAGTATACTCGTCTAACAATTCCTCATTAAGATCTTCTTCAATATAACCAACTTCATCAGTTGCTTCATCTTCATCCCGTGTATCAATATAGATACTGATAAGCGCTAGTGCGCCCTCTTCATTAAGCGTAGCTATGAGACTCATTGGACCATATGTCAAAATGAGTCCATCCTCTTCATCACGGATGATATGAGGCACCGCATCAAAGTGTTGATTCATAATCTGATCAAAATAATCTTCTACATCGAGGCCACTTTCAAGGGTTATAGATTCAGCATCGCCCTTTTGGAATACTACACGAGTATCTTCATCGATATATTGATAAAAATCATCTACATCTACATTCGCCGTTTCAAGCCACATACTTAAGGCTGTAAGCCAATCTTTCACAGTCATTGGCGGCGTAATAAAAGCATACTCACTTTCATCAGCGCCAAAGCGAAGATCATCATAGTCAATACTATAATTTTCCTGACTAGAAACGATGCGATCTACTAGGCCCTCATCGTTGACATCTACGAAAATCATGTACACGTAATTATCGCCGCTTTCATAAGAAACAGTCAAACCATGACGGCCCTCATGGAATAGCGCATCCTCCTCGTACACATCGGTAATATGCATTACCTTACACGTAACAGGTACATTATCAGCCTTAATAGACTCAGTCATAGAGGATAAAAACTCAATACTTTCATTACGATTGCGGCCAATAATACCACGCCCTGTGGACATGTACTCGCAATCCTCGGCTAGAATATTTTCAATGCCGTGAATATCTGCGGATTCGAGAATAGATTTTATCAATAAAAGAGCTTGTATTTCAGTCATACTACTTCTCCAAATCTTTTTTAACTATATCTTCAATATTAGCAAGATCAACATTGCCCTTGAATTTCTCAGGAATAGCAACTAATCTAACATCAGTTAACATATTACGAAGTTGTTCTTTAGTATAGGACATATTTCTATCATAATACAATATACTAGTAAAGGCTGTTCTTCCATCCATAGTATAAAACAACATCATGCCCTCATGATTAGCCTTTTCTTGTTCCACCAGAATTCCTGGCACCCCATCATTCCATACAATACGCTTAGCGAAGTAAACATAGCCTTCAGGCGATTTAATGGTATTAATCATCACCTCATTAAAGAAACTATCTAACTCGATAGAATCTGTCTCGTTCTCCTTATCTATCGTTTCTACATAGACAGTATGTGTTATACCAGAAGGACTTTTATAGGATAAACCATTTTTAACATCTCTTACGGAACCCTTAGCTGTTGCATCATTAAGAATGCGATAGATAAAATTTTCACCGTCTATTTTTGTTGTATGAGAATATGCATTACTGTCTGTTAGTGATTTTATAGATGGTAGCACATAATTAACAAGAATAGGACTTATTACCTGCCCCATATCCCGCTTAGCTTCAGATATACCTACATGATATCGAATCGTCGAATCATTAGCAAAGGCAAAGTGTAAGTCAGAATGAAACTGATCTTTATTATTTTTCTTAACTTTTCCATATAAAGAAGACCAGTAACTATCTGTTAATCCTGAATAGGGAAAACTCGCGCCATGGATATCTTCCAGTTTATAAGAAAGTGATTTAAATTCTTTTATATTTATAGGTCGCTCATAATCTTTACGTAAATCATCTTCCGTAATCGAATCAAAGGACTTACCTATATAATCAGAACTTTGCCAATTTTGTTTATTCTCAACAATTAAACCTATCGTTATATCATTAGAGAAAATATCATAGGCTGTAAATTTATCAGTTATATTATTTTCCTGCACTTTATAATAACTCATATACGGTACAAGAAAACGAATCCCTTTTCCATTATGATCAATAATCTCTGTTTGTCCCTCATACATATTAAGGGGGCCTACATAGCTTTCTCGGATAGCTAGTTCAGCTTCCTTTTCAGACAGGCCATTTTCTATGTACAATTGCTTAGTTTTGGCATACTGTTTACTCTTTTGAAAGTCTCTCAATGCTCCATCTTGTATATTTTTAATTGAGGAATCACGATGTACATAACTTTCATAAGCATTTGCAGGAATTCTATGATCAGCACCAGGAATATTAACATCAACAGCTCCTGCCAAAGCAGTAACCAAACTGATATATACTGAAAGTGCTATTGTTTTACGAATCATGTATCTCTCCAATTTTAAAACTCTCAACTATAGTACATTAATTGTAACATAGCCTAATTTTTTATGAAATTTTTCTTCTTCTGTCTTATAATAGAGTCATTAATATATATATTTGGAGGCCTTTATGAAATATACAACTATCGTTTTCGATTGTGACGGCACATTGCTCGATACATCTACAGATTTATTTAATTCCGTGAACTATGTACTGCGTAAACATAATTTTCCTGAGCGCTCTATGGCTGAGGTGAAAGCAAAACTTGGCAATGCTGTAGCTTATTTAATGCGTCATTGCTTACCAAGTACTGTGGCAGATAGCGATTTAGAATCATATATCGACGAGTTCAAAGCCTACTATGGAGAGCATTTAAAAGATACAACTGCACCCTATGATGGTATTCTAGACATGCTAGACCTATTACGTAAAAAAGGATATAAAATAGCTATTGTATCTAATAAAATTCAAGAAGGCGTTACACCTTTAAATAAAGAATATTTTGGCGATCGCTTACCTATTGCTATCGGTGAAAGACCGGGCTTACAACGTAAACCTGCTCCAGATATGGTACTCCAAGCATTAAAAGAGTTAAACTCTACTCCTGAAGAATCCATCTATATAGGTGATTCTGAAGTAGACGTAGCAACAGCAGAAAACTCTGGCTTACTTTGCATTGGTGTTACATGGGGCTTTAGAGAGGAATCCCTACACCAAGAACTAGGTGTACAACATATCGCACGTAATGCAGAAGATATTTTAAGTATTGTGGAAAACTTAAATAAATAACATCCTAAATTATAATCATTAATCTATAACAAATTCATATAAAATAACCGATTTACATCTTAAAACCGCACAAAAATAGGAATTAAAATATTTTTTATCTCATTTTTCGCGGTTTTCTTTTATTTTCTCTAATTTATTTCAACTTTCACATTATACTTTTTACGCATAGATACTATTTCTAATCTATTGCCTTGAAAATGTGATATATGTTACATTTATGAGGCAGTACTTTCACATAGGTTATCTGCCAATTCAGTACACATAGTATTGATTGGAGATGGCAGTACATATACCCGTGAAGATTTGGCTGTATAGTTGTAGTTAGTTAATGGAGAATTGTGAAACAAATGGAAAACGAAGTAAGAAAAGTTGAAATGAGCGAAAATGTAGCTGATCCTACTGGTCTTGGACTACTTGGTCTCGCTGTGGTATGTTTTGTAGTATCCACGTCCCGCGTAGGCTGGTCTGGTCCAACAACATCTGTTATTATCCCTTGGGCAGTTTTATTAGGTTCTATCGCCCAATTAATCGCAAGTTATTTTGATTTCAAGAAAAACAATCCATTCGGCTCTGTTGTATTCGGTGCTTACGGTTTATTCTGGTCTGCTATGGCTGGCGTTTGGTTGATCCAAATGGGCTCCTTTGGTCCTGAAATTCAAAAAGGTTTTGATGTAACACAATTGGCATTCGCTTTTGTAGGCTTCTTAATCTTCTCTATCTTTGGTACAATTGCATCTTTAAAAACAAACAAAGTTGTATTCGCTATCATGTTCTTAATCTGTTTCCTATTCTTTGGTCTTGCAACAGACCTATTCTTAGGCGGCAAAACAGGCTTCTTCGCTCTTGCAGCATGGTCTGAGTTATTTATCTCCCTATTGGGCTTCTATGGTTCTGGTGCTGTACTTGTAAACAAAGTATTCGGCAAAACTGTATTCCCTATGGGTAAAAGCATTCTGTAATAGTTTAACAACTATACAAATTACTTGCACGATAAAAGAGGTTCCTATTGGTCACCTAGGTGGCTATTAGGGACCTCTAATTTATTTACTTTTACGTTCCACATAGCTATATTAAAATTGAGGCCTATAAATGGCTCCATTCTTAGCTAACTTTATAGAGATTGGCAGTAAGATTTCCATCAATTGAATCATTAGTATGATATAATATTAGATTATTAAGTTATGTATTTGAAAGGCGGAAAATATAATGCAACAATCATGGAAAATTGCATTTGCCTACATAGGTGTTATTGTAGGTGCAGGACTCTCGAGTGGACAAGATCTTCTACAATATTTTATAAGTTTTGGCCAAATAGGTCTTGTTGGTGTTCTATTACTAGGTCTATTAAATGCCGCATTTGGTAAAATCATGCTTTCTTTAGGGAGCTACTATCGTGCAGACAATCATGAAGAAGTTTTTACACAGATTTCCCATCCTATTATTACAAGAATACTTGATTTTGTACTAATCGCTGGTAGTTTTATTATGGGCTTCGTTATGATAGCCGGTGCAGGATCAAACTTAGAACAACAATTTGGACTTCCTTTTTGGGTTGGCGGATTAATTTGCTCACTTTTAATCATAACCGTATCATTTATGGACTTTGATAAAATTACCAGTGTTCTAGGTGTTTTTACACCTATTATGATTGTAATGATATTCATCATTACAGGTTACTCTTTTATTGGTAAAAGTCATGATTGGGCTGCGTTAGATACTATAGCCCACACAATCAAACCAGCCACAAGCAATGTATGGTTTTCTGTCATTAATTATTATTCTCTATGTGCTATGACAGCTGTTTCTATGGCCTTTATTTTAGGTGGTTCTGTTGTTCGTATTGGTATTGCTGAAAAAGGTGGCACTCGTGGCGGCCTATTAGTCGGATTAGTTGTTTTTATAGCTGCTATCTCTATTTATGCCAATCTAGATACAGTAAAAGATGCAGATTTGCCGATTCTTGCTATTGCCAATCAAATTCATCCTTGGCTAGCATATATATATGCAATCACAGTCTTTTCACTTATTTTTAATACAGCATTCTCTCTTTTTTATTCTATTGCTAGACGTTTTGCCAACGGCAGCACAAAAAGAATGAGAATTGTTATTATTTTTGTAGTAACTATAGGATATATATGTAGTTTCTTTGGTTTTAAAGAT
Source organism: Veillonella sp. S13053-19 (assembly GCF_002959835.1). Taxonomy (NCBI): domain Bacteria; kingdom Bacillati; phylum Bacillota; class Negativicutes; order Veillonellales; family Veillonellaceae; genus Veillonella; species Veillonella sp. S13053-19. Next base: position 42,749 of record NZ_PPDA01000015.1, read on the forward strand.
TTGATTAGTATCCTCTACCCAATTCTCGGTTATATGGGACTATTACTCCTAATTATTCTTATTTATGGCTGGCTCCGCGATCGTAAAGATATCATTATGGAAAAACTCTTCCGAAGAAAGATGATCCATTTATCACTAAAAAAACATAGTCCTCACAAAACACTATCAGAAGAAGAACGTGAACTATTCCACACATTAGGTGATATTAGTCAAGCAGATACAAAAGCTCTAAAAGAAGATATTCATGATGTAGCAAAAGAGATACTTTCAAATACGGAAACAGTTCAAGACTTAAAAGACTATGTGGAAGAGCATCTCTCAGTAGACGAAGAAGTTATACATCAAAATATCAATATTCTACAAGAACAACAGGAAGAATCAAAATCAACTGAATCTTCTAAAGGTAGACCTATCAAAAAGTCTAATATAAATAACAATGAAGTAAAATGAATAACGAGGAAATAATGACCAGTGTAGAATTAGAAATTATATTAAAAGCTGGAAAAATACTTCTTAGTAGTGGTGCTGAAATCAGTCGTACAGAGGATACTATGAACTACATAGCACGAGCTATGAATTTTAAAGATTTAGAAGCCTACGTATCCAATAGAGGTATTTTTGCAACTGCTAAGAAAGCTGATGGAACTGAAATTACTCGTATTTGTAACGTTCCTGAAGTCGATATTAACCTCAGTAAAATTGAATCTGTTAATGCTCTCTCCCGACGTGTCACACAAAAAAATATTACTATTGAGGAGATTGAAAGTGAACTTAATCAAATTGATACCATGTCAGACTATTCTTTTTTTTGGAGATTAGTAGCTTATACGTTAGGAGCTTCGGGCTTTAGCTATGCAATTGGTAGTTCTATAACAGACTCTATAATTGCCGGTATTATAGGCTTAATATTAGGCGTCTATATGTGCACGATTAAAAGAATACTTAACTCAGATGTATTAATCACCATTTTAGGTAGTATTCTAATAGCCTTATTGGGTAATCTCTTTATCCACTTTGAATTAGGCTCCAACCTATCAGTTATATTACTAGGAGCCATGATTGATATTGTTCCCGGAGTTCCTTTCGTCAATGCGATTAGAGAGTATAGCCAGAATAACTATAATACAGGAATAACCCTTATGATGGGTGCGTTACTTACCTGTATTTCCATGGCTGTAGGGGTCGCAGTAGTACAATCACTACTCTTCAACACACAAATGATTCCTCTTTATACCTCTAATTTAGATACTAATTCCTTAACCTCTATGTTTATGCGTAGTATAATGGCTGGTATTGGTACTACAGCATTTGCAATCTTATTCCGTGTAGCTAAACAACATTTTATCGATTGTACAATATTAGGATTCATCTCATGGTTCTTGTTTTTAACATTATCTTCACTACAGTCTAATGTTATGCTCTCCATATTCATCAGTGGTTTTATCATTGCCATTTCTTCAAGAGTACTGGCAGTTAAACGAAAATGCCCTGCTATAGTCTTCCTAATGACTAGCTTATTCCCTTTACTACCAGGGCTCAGCTTTTATCGATCCATTTATTATATGCTAATGGGACAAGAAACTATTGCCATTAGCTTCGCAAAAGAATCCTTTTTGATAGCTTTTACAATTGCTATATCTATCGCAATTGTAAAACATATAAAACCACTACGAATCCCAAAAAACACTTATAAATAATATAACCTTATAACAAATTCATATAAATTACTTGCCCGACAAAAGAGGTTCCTATAAGTCACTACTGTGACCATTAGGAACCGCTTTTATTTATAACTATATTGTGCTAATTAGATATCACTTATTTATAACTAAACTGCGCATCCATAATCATTTGGCGCAACTGCTCAATGCGAATACCTTCAGGTAGCTTGTCTCTATAAAACTGCAAATTATAATAGTAACGAGTATCTTCATAATCTGTAACTAATACCATATCCGTCCTATTATGTAATGGCCAGCCATACATAAATTCGGCTAGCAAACTACGCACACCATCATTATTGACCCCTATTACATCATGCTTAACAGGCAATACCATCTTTATGGTAGGTTCAGGAACCGTTCTATCTTCAATAATCTTCTTAACCTCTTTATCTAAGGATGCACTACTTTTATCAATAGATCTAGCCTTTACATGCATAAATACCCCATCAGAGGTTCTAAATACCCTACCATCAATGTCCTTTGTTTCCCCCTGCGTTTCGATAGCATTCTTTAATACTCGGAATTGATACGGTCCATAAAACTTTATATCTGTAATAGCATCTAATGCCGCATCATATTGACCATTATGTACATTCGTAACATGCATAACAGGTTTTATATCGCTAGCTTGTGAAAGCATCGGTACGGCTAAACACAAACCTAAGCTTAGTAATGTGATACAACGTTTCATATGAGTCTCCCTCTCCCTAAAAACTATTATCTTATTTGTATTGTAACATAATTAATCTATTCCATTATAATAGTTACAAAACGAAAAAGGTTCCTATTGGTCACCTAGGTGACTATTAGGAACCTCTAATCTATTTACTTTTATAATTGATAACACTATATTGAAGTTGAGGCCTCTAAATGGGTCCAGCCTTTGCTAATCTTCTAGAGATTGGCGGTGAGCAATATGAGTACATTCAAAGTGTTATCGTTAATGATTTCCTTTGGCATACTTGTAGCGACCATTATCATGGCAGCAAAGTGATTGACCTCTAGCTAAAAGCTAGCTTTCTAATCGTGGCATGAAAAAAGGCCCGACATAGAAGTCAGACCGTTTCTTCAATTTTAAATTACTAGAAGCGAAGTCTGGCGCCGAAACCATTTATGCCTCACTTTGATATAAATTATATCATATCTAAACAGGGAAAGGAATCCAAGGATTTCTTTCCCTGTTATCATTCTACGCCGATTAGGTATATATATTCTCATTAGACTCTTCTATTTTATTATAAATAATCCACTTCACCTTTATAAGTATTTCCTAAATTTGCAATTTTAGCATCGGAAATAATGGTATGAAATAAACCAATATTATAATCACTTGTAGCACGATTATAATCAATTGTATGAATATACAGATTATGAGCATCTTGAGTACTAAAATGTAATTCACCAGTGCCATCTTCATACTCAAACACTATGAACACACCAGGAGCGCCATCATTCCATATATACTTATGGCTGCCATGACGCATATTGGGCTTCAGTCTTAACTGTGCTTGTGTAATCCTTAGAATATCTGCCATATTGGCCCAAATCGGACCTTTATGTTCGTATGGGTGCACGCTAATAGTCTGTGTAATACCACCTGATGTTTTATACACCTTTATATTATCCGAACCGGTGCTCTCCTCTACTGCATTATTCAAAACCCTATACGAATAGTCATTATAACTTTCAAAATGACTAGACTCATTTAAACGAGCTAATGGAGAAATGGTTGGCACAAGATAATTGGCTATAATATCCTCAATGCCTGGCTTACCAATTCCCCGTTCACCATCTTCTCTAACCAATAAAGTAATAACATATTGTGTATTAGGTTCGTTCGGCAAAGCAAAAGAAATGTCATTGGCCACAAAACTAGGTGTCTCCTTTGTTTTCATAGTACTCCAACGTCCATTTATAATATTGTCTCTTTTGAAAGTACTACCATCAATACTGGATACATCATATTGATCTTGCTGCATATTTGTCCATTTTTCTTTCAACGCAGAGCGTACATCATTTTGCGTCAATGTATTATAAGGCTTGCCCAAATACTGTGCACTTTCTTCATAGGGACGAGATTCCATAGATAAACTTGTATAAATAAAAGGATGGTTAAATCTATAGAGAGAGCCATCAGTCCCAGCTATGCCAGGAAGTGGAACCATTTGCGTGCCACCTCTAAAAGCTGTAAATGGCAACGTATAAGACAGCCCCCCTTCTGCAGTATGCATATGTACCTCTGTTACAGCATTATATTGAGCCCTCGATATAGAATAATTTAGATTTCTACGTTGATCAGCAGTCATTTCATTAAGACGAAAGAGTATCTCCGCTTCTTCACGATCACCACCAACACTTATAGCCTTATAGATTCTTTCGTTAAGAATCTTATCCATTAAATCATTCTTATACATTTCATTGCCCACAACTTTCGGATTATAGCCTGGTAACTCTTGGGCATTACCACACCCACTCAAACACAGGACAGCAATTAAAATGCACAATAACAAAGATTTTCTAAACATAATTTCTCCTCAATAAGCACTAACTATATTTTGTATATTGTAACATACTCATATAGTAATAAAATAATAACAAAAGAGGTTCCTATTGGTCACATAGGTGACTATTAGGAACCTCTAATCTATTTACTTTTATTATTTACACATCTATATTGAAGTTGAGGCCTCTAAATGGGTCCAGCCTTTGCTAATCTTCTAGAGATTGGCGGTGATCAATATGAGTACATTCAAAGTATTATCATTGATGATTTCCTTTGGCATATTTGTAGCGACCATTATCATGGCAGCAAAGTGATTGACCTCTAGCTGAAAGCTAGCTTTCTAATCGTGGTATGAAAAAAGGCCCGACATAGAAGTCAGACCGTTTCTTCAATTTTTCTTACTAGAAGCGAAGTCTGGCGTCCAAACCATTTATGCCTCACTTTGATATAAATTATATCATATCTAAATAGAGAAAGGAATCGAAGAATTCCTTTCCCTATTTTCAATTATAAATGTTTATGGTGTATACGATAGTGACTTATATCATCGACAAGATATAGTATCAATTGATATACTGATACTATATTACTACTGGGCTGACGGATTCGTAGAATTGACTACATGCACAGTAGCACACATCGTGTGATAGCCGACCGTCTGGGCAAGCTTTTGTTCAGGCGGTCTTTTTTTATTTTCTTGTAGCAAATAATACTGTACAAAGTTTTAATCATCTCACCTATATGAAAGGAGTTTTCTTATGAGAAATCGCTGGCTTATTGCTCTAGCTGCCATTGGTCTGCATATATCTATCGGTAGTGTGTATGCATGGAGCGTGCTTACACGACCTATCATGACAGATATGGGCTTTACTATGTCACAAACAACATGGACCTTCTCCTTAGCTATTCTGATGCTTGGATTATCTGCAGGCTTTTTAGGATCTTTTGCAGAAAAAATAGGTCCTAAGAAAAGCGGACTTCTTTCAATGTTATTCTGGGTGGCAGGCCTATTAGGTACAGCCTATGCACTTAGCATACATAATCTCACCTTACTCTATCTTTTCTATGGTATCATCGGTGGTATCGGACTAGGTATTGGTTATATAACACCAGTTTCTACGCTCGTAAAATACTTTCCAAATCGCCCAGGATTTGCCACAGGATTAGCCATTATGGGCTTTGGATTTGCTTCACTCATTGCAGGACCACTTATGCAATTCCTCGTAGCTCAAGTTGGATTAGTAAATAACTTCATTATCCTCGGTGTAATCTATCTAGTGCTTATGGGTGCCTCTTCTCTCTATTTGAAAGCACCTCAACCAAAACAACCACCTCGAACTCCGAAAGATAAATCCACTATGTACGTTCATAACCATGGTATGCTAGCCAATGATGCTATGAAAACTTGGCAATTTGGTGCCCTTTGGTGGATTTTCTTTATTAATATTACCTGTGGTATAGGTCTTCTATCCTTAGCATCCCCTATGGCACAAGAAACCATTGGTATGACACCTGCAGCAGCTGCATCACTAGTTGGTATCATCGGTATCTTCAATGGTGGAGGTCGCATTGCGTGGTCTACTATCTCCGACTACTTTGGCCGTGCACAAACTTATATACTATTCTTTATTATACAAATCATCGCATTCTACGTACTTGCCGAAACCAATAATGCTCTAACATTCCAAGTTTTAATTCTTCTCATTATCACCTGCTATGGCGGCGGATTCGCCTGTATGCCAGCATATCTTGCAGACCTCTATGGCATACGCCAACTCTCCACTATTCACGGCCGCATTCTGACTGCTTGGGGATTAGCAGGCATCGTTGGTCCTATGCTCGTATCATACTTTCACGAAGCAGGATATGGATATACTACAGCCTTAATATGCTTTGCTCTTCTATTCGTATTAAATACAATTATTGCTATACTCTTAAAAATATATGGCAAACGAGGACTGCATAACTGATACTTAATTCTAGTACTATAAAATTGTAAATGAATTATCACAACCAAAATCCCCCGAATTAATTACAAATCTAAAGAGGTTCCTATTGGTCACCCAGGTGACTATTAGGAACCTCTAATCTATTTACTTTTATAGTTGACAACACTATATTGAACTTGAGGCCTCTAAATGGGTCCAGTCTTTGCTAATCTTCTAGAGATTGGCGGTAATCAATATGAGTACATTCAAAGTGTTATCGTTAATGATTTCCTTTGGCATACTTGTAGCGACCATTATCATGGCAGCAAAGTGATTGACCTCTAGCTGAAAGCTAGCTTTCTAATTGGGGCATGAAAAAAGGCCCGACATAGAAGTCAGACCGTTTCTTCAATTCAATAAATCTAGAAGCGAAGTCTGGCGTCGAAACCATTTATGCCTCACTTTGATATAGATTATATCATATCTAAACAGGGAAAGAAATCGTATTATTTCTTTCCCTGTTATCATTGTGCGCCAAATAGGCATATATATGTTTATTAGGCTCTACTATTTTATTACTTATTGCAATTCAAGATAAGCTAAGACTTTAATCTTAGATTAAATAAGTTAATATCTCTATTATACATATCTCCAGTATTTAACAAATTGACATCTAACAACATATTTTTTAGTTGCTCCAAAGTATAATAGCCATTTACTCGATATAAAACAATATGACGATATTCATAGTCTTTATCGCGTGTTATAAATTCTAATCTACCCTCTCCATTAGATAATTCATAATCCAATAATAACCCCGGAATACCATCAAACCAGACAAAGCTTTTACTAATCCGAGACAATCTAATCTCTTTATTTAAGGTATGACCATATAAAGAATTAATATACTCAATATGGGTCTCAAAGTTATATGGATCATCTGGTTTGGCATTCAATAAAAAATGCTGTTGCTTATCATGTAGTGGAATCATCTGAAGGACTTGATTTACTCCATGTGGTCCTTTATGCATTACAGTATAAGATTTAGATCCATATATACTGTCCTTATCTGTCGATTCTGTACGAGTTGAACCATTTAGTATCCGATACTGTAAATTCTTCGACATCGTAATGGTAGAAAATTCGTTAAGTCTATTCAAGGAACGTACCGAAGGCAATACATAATTTGCAAGAATTCTATTGGCTTTTATATTACGTTCTGACTCTGATTCAGATCCTGCAACATACGTACCAATACTATGACTAGTATTAGGATTATCTTTGCTTGTAAAAGTAATGCCTACTATAGTACCTTGATTTGATTTATCCAAATTAGTAACGTTTAGATTCCAATATTTTGTATTATCTAATTTTTTATAAATAAATGTTCTTTCAGAACCACCTTTTTCAACAACATTATAATCTCTAGCGACATATGTACTGCCAGTAAGACCTTCTAAGGTATAGTTATGTTCACTATTTTGAATCTTAAATATACTTGAAAATGGAACTGTGAACTGTATCCCACTATTTTCTGTATGTTCTATTATTTCTGTTTGTCCATCTATTGGCGTCATAAACTGCTTAAAATCATGGCGTAACGTTTTCTCCAATTCAGCATCATCAGATATCTTACGCCATTCTTTTAATTTTTCAAAAGTACCATCAGCTTTAATTTGATTAATTATAGCCTGTGTACTAGCAATTTGCTCCAATGCGATTTTAGGACTAAGATATACATAATCTTTATACTCATCTTCAGGTATTTTGGAGTTTGCACCAGGTAGGTCTACATCTATAGCATGACAAGATACACAAATTGAACTCAATGCAATAGCACTTAATAATAATCGTTTTAACATATACAGCTCTCCACAAAATAGTAATTTTAACTGTATTGTAACATAATAAGAACACAATTATGAATACGATTACAAAACGAAAAAGGTTCCTATTGGTCACCTATGTGACTATTAGGAACCTCTTATCTATTTACTTTTATTATTGACGGCACTATATTGAACTTGAGGCCTCTAAATGGGTCCAGCCTTTGCTAATCAACTCGAGGATTGGCGGTGATCAATATGAGTACATACAAAGTGTTATCGCTCATGATTTCCTTTGGCATACTTGTGGCGACCATTATCATGGCAGCAAAGTGATTGACCTCTAGCTGAAAGCTAGCTTTCTAATAGTGGCATGAAAAAAGGCCCGACATAGAAGTCAGACCGTTTCTTCAATTTAAAACACTAGAAGCGAAGTCTGGCGTCGAAACCATTTATGCCTCACTTTGATATAAATTATATCATATCTAAACAGGGAAAGAAATCTTATGATTTCTTTCCCTGTTTGATTGTTATAACTTAAAACTTTTCCCAATCAAAAGCTTCAATAGTTTCTCTTAGCTTACAATCAATATCTCGTACCCACTTAATAAACGGTTGTCCTTTATTTTCATCCCAAGATGCTAACACAGGTTCGATACCAATATGAATCAAAGTATTTTCATAATAGTTGCCATGTCGAGGTCTAATGACACATTGATTATAAGCACTACTTAATGTCTCCAATTCATTCAAAATGGTTTCATTAATCATAGTATTAAGTTGAGCATATACCTTTTTACGTAATACCTTTCCAGCTTCGCTTGAGTCATTATTATAATATCGCAGTGATAAATATAACCCTTTTGAGTCATGATCTACGCGCCAAAACATCCAAGGCTTAAAGCTAGTTGGAGGACTAGACCATATAGCATCTGATTCTGGTCGACTCCAAAAACGACGGTTAGTCCACGGGCTGCCTCCCTGATTTGTACCGGTACTATATTGATTAGGATATGTACTCATATCTTTCCATAACCAAGTTCCATCCAAGCTTTCATTATCAAATAAAACCTGTAAAAAACCATGCTGCGTAATATGTTCCCACTTAATATAATGACAGTCTTCATCATCATATTTCCCATCAATCTTAGATACAGCTTGATACCAATCTAGTTGATTTTTTAAGTGCTCACAATAGCCTCTTAAAATATCACTTTCACAGTCGTCATAATTTTTTAAGATATCCCAAAACATAGGACCAGTTAAATAATTATCCACCGAATCGCTATGAGCCACTTGCCAATCATAATCAAAGTAGTATCCTGTCTTAAAATAGACCGTATGAATATGATATTTTGCTATATCAGCATGGTCTATATTAAGGTTTACTGACTTAAAAGCTTTTTCTAATTTATTATAAGCATTCCAAGGTTTCTTATTTTTAAAAACATCATCAAGAGACTCTCTATAAAATTTAATTTGATTACCATGTTCACTAGTATTTGTTTTGTCTTCAATAATAATGGCTAGCTTATGTTGAGGAATAATTGCTAGCACATCAATATTTAAAACTTGCTGTACCAAGATTACTTTATCTATTGATTTAACGTCTATCCTTGAAAGCACATTACTGATAGCTAGATTTTCTGTTAATTTAGATAGTAGATTTAAGCCCAGTTGACGATATTTATGAGTAGTTAAATTATCTGGTTCATTAATCCAATTAAGACACCAGCAAATAAAAGCATCTTGAGATAACTCACCTGTGGCAAAAGAAAAAATGTTATTCATAATAACCTCTAACATTTATAGCCAAAGATCATTTAATATCCTTGGCTTTAAGTGTTACTAGAAATAATTAAAATGGATTTTTAACAGCTAACAAACTATTAACATAATTAGTCAAAATGGGATTATCAATATTTTGTACAATTTGCTCTATAGACGATTTAACACTAGGAATAATATATTCATCAGCAAAATCATAGCCACTCAAATCATCGAATTCAAAATATTGCTCTAATGCAGTATCTAACATAGTATTTTCAACTAATAATTGTTGATGTAAAGATAAAATAGCTTCAATTGAAAGGTCTAATGTTTTTAGTGCATTGTCTACTTCATTGTAGGAAAGACCTTCGTCTACTTCATTTTCAATATTATCCTCATCATCGTCAGATTCACTAGGATTAATGGCCTCCTCTACAGTTGAAACCATATTTGCTAGACATTCAACAACCCTATTAACATCCCCTAGAGCCTGATTAATTTTTAATGCTTCATACAGGAATTTAAGTCGCAATACAAACAGACTTAATTCTGGAATCTCATAAATAGATTCTTCTCCAAAAATATCTACGAGTTCTGATAAATCAACCTCTTCAAGTACATCAATATAATTTGCAATACACTCACATATATCATCTATTTTGGTTTCTGCATATTCATTGTTTTTCATTAAATTATAAGCAGGTACATATAGTTTTAAACCTTCGATAATGTCAGAATCTTCTCTTTCCTCATCAGATTCATAATCTGATAAAAGTGACTCTGCCTGATTAATTAGTTTTTCAGCAGTAATAAATCTAGAAAATTGATCCTCTCCATTATATGAAAATAGTTCAAGATTACTCTTATCTAAACACTTTTCATATTCTTTATTTTCTAATTCATCTATCTTAAGAAGTAGTTCATCGGATAATGATTTAGATGCATATTTCAAAAGATTTCTAGCCTCATGATACTCACTATATTCTAAACAAATATCTACAGCTAATTTAATATATTTATTACCATCTACAAGTTGCTTAAAATCATTAATTTTTAATAATATATCATCAACTAATTTTACTACAAGCAGATTATTTCCTAAGGCCTTAATTGCTTCTTCTAATGAGTGGACAACTAAGTCTGCTAACCCATGACTAGGTTTTATCAAATAATAGTCACGCCAAGCAGCTATATTATTTTCATACCTACTAATATTAGATATTATTTCAGTTGAATTCATAGACTCTTTAAATAAATATTCTATATGTTTACTGTCAATATACTCAGGCCAGCTAGTTAAAAAGTATCGCAATATGGAGTCTCTTTCTTCAATATATAGTCCACTTTTAATCTGATCATAAAACCAGTTATAAATAGCCTGCAAATCAATATTATACTTATTAACCTCCAAAATATTAATTGCTTGTGATTGTAACTCTAGAACGCGACCTTTATAAACCGATTGAATATGTTCGTCGTCAGTATAGTTTTCAATTGCAATATCTGGATTTAATCTTAATAAACTATAAAGCCAAGATAAAAGTGTCAACGTCTCCTCTACAGTTGAAGACAATGCGTCTTCATTCAACGCTTTAAGTTCCTTTAACAAGATTGGTAAAAATAAGTTGCATACATTTAAGCCCCATTGATAATCTTTTTTGACTTTATAATTATATTGAGCGTCCCAATCATCAGCTAAAAGCTCTAACTGCTTATTAACATCTTTTGGAATATTATATAAACATAATGTACATAATTGAATGCCTAAATAATGAGCCCAGTTTATATCTAAATGTGTATTTTCTATTTGTACTATTAACTCTTTAGCACTCTCAAGATTATTATGATGTAAATAAAACTCCAACTCAGCAAATTTTGCATCAACAATACATTCAGAATTAAATTCAACTGCAATTGAACTAACTTTAGAAAGATATTTAGCTTGTAAAGATGAGTCAAAACTAATTAAGTCCAATAGTTTCTCAATTATATCGTCATATTGTGATGACTCCCAAGAATCACCATACTCTTCTAAATAGACTAAAAGCTTTCCTATTATCTGTCCTACTTTTGTAAAATTTCCACTATCAATATTAATCTCTGCAACTGCTAACATTAACTCTGCATCATCTATCTCTGACTCAGTAAAACTAGTCAACATAAGTGCCGTATTTAAATATTGACTAGCCTTAGAATATTGACCAAAACAGCCATAAAATTGAGCATAAATTTTTAATGCGCGTATTTTAAGATGTTGAATTAATTCATTATCGTTATGTTTAACTAAAATTAATTCATCAATCACCTTATCAAAAAGAGTATCATATAAAGAAATCTGAGACTCAATCGTCTTATATAATCCATCCAACTCTAAAGGCGACGGTGTTTGTTCTTTAGTTTCTTTATATCGTTCTACGAGTCGTTCAATGCCAAATAAACCATGTTCTATCGCTTTTAGTGAGTTTTTACCTTTCATATAATGATAAGAAGCCATTTTATGATAGAAATCTCTAACTTTATTAATCTTACTATACTTATCAGAGATAACTGGTTTAGCAACTAAATCAGATAAGTCTAAGCTATCAACAGTCTCTTCCATATAGTCAATAGCTTTTATTTTAGAGGAATAATACTCACCTAGAGAATTCTCATAATAAGTGATTTGATGGACAGACATATCATTTCGCAGAGCTTCAATTAGAGCTTTAGATTTAATTTGGTAGCGATTTTGAACTTCTAATCCATTATCTACTTCTCCTTGTTCAACAATAAAGCCCATTTTAATTAATCTATTAATTGGCCAATATAAATCTGATTCGATAATTTTACAAACATGAGCTAAGCTTTCAATAGTAAAATATTCCTTAAAAATAGAGGCTACATATAGAATCTTTAATTCTGTATCCGTTAGATTACGTAATGCTTCAAGAGCAACTACAGACTTACTTCTAAAAGCCCCTTGCTTTTCAAGACGTAGCATTCTACCTTTTAATACAGGGCTATGAGATATATAACTAACTTCATTAAAATCGACCCATCCAGTGTATGTGCTTTCAACCGCACCATTCTCACGTAATACATCTATAAGATTGGACAGTAACAACGGGTTGCCATTACTGGACTCACATAACCAACGCTTTAATCCGTCAGAAAGTTTTTCATCATTATCAAAATTGTAGGTAATAAGAGCTTGAACTGATGCAGCATCTAGTTCTTGAACCTCATGTTGAATCATCAACTTTTGAGTTCGGCCAAAATTGTAACGATCCATAAAGCTAAACATTTCATTAATACCATTATGAAGTGAATCAGCCTTAGCTTCTGAACCTCGTAATGAACCAATTAATAACAAATTAAATTTTTTATCATTTAATCCTTGTCGAGACTCCAACATAATTTGAAAGATATGTTTAAATACATTGATAGTTCCTCGATCAGCCCAATGAAGATCATCAAAAACTACAACTATCGGTTTCTCCATACTAAGGCCCAATATGATATCTGAATAGAGCTTAACTTTATCATTTTTATAGGTCTCGGCTAAAACTTCTGGGTTTGTATCTCCTGCATAAGCAGAGATAGCTAGGTCAATAATTGCACTTGGTAATTCCAACCCAGGAATAAATCCCAAAATCTTACCACCTACATCAAAAACTTTTTCCATATTAAAAGAGCCAAAGAACTTTTTCACTTTAGATTGTTCTTGCCATTTAATCGACTCTATACCATTTAAAAGATCAGAACAAGGCTTATACAAATCATCTGCATCTGTCAAAGCGGAGCATTGTACATACAAGGTTTGTACCTCTGGATGCAAGATAGCAAACTTATTTATTATTGCACTTTTACCAATCCCAGCATCACCATGTAATAAATCAATACAACCTTTTCCTTTTAAGGCAATTTCAAGACGGTTTGATAAAGAATCTAATATACTATCTCTACCAAATAATTCTCCTACATAACTAACACTCATAATAAATCCCCTTTCAGGAAAACTACATATAATGATATTTATATTATACGTCTTCACTACAATAAATGAAAATAAAATGAAGTCAAAATTTATATAAAATAGAGATAATTACTATGATTAATCCATCTGTAATCATCTCTATTTATGACTATTTATTTTCTAGAGCTTCAATAATCTCATCTAAAACTATCAAGCGAGTATCATAGTCTATTATTTTATGGTAAATAAAGTATGCAATCGGTAAAAGAAAAGATAGTAAACTAAATATAAAAATTAAAATAGCTACTAGTGCATTACTCGTTTCTATTCCAATAGTTAAAAGCAATACTACTACCGACAAGAAGAAATAAGGTACAAGATAATATGGTTTATGTTTTCTCAACTTATAATCGAACCACATCGTTATCGAATATAAAATAATCATAGCTCCAACTAATTTAATTGTCGTAACCGTTATACAATTTTGAAAGTTTATACCTATAGCTCCATTCATAATACTAGGATTAACATTAGAAGTCACCGTGGTAAGGAGGGGCATCAATATTGTAAATAAGCCCCCAGTTTTATAATAATTTTTTCTTAACTCAACTACAGAATATTCCATCTTCGCATCACTTAAGGAAAACTTAGTAGCCTTATAACATTTTCTATAATTATTTTTCTGTTCTAATATCCAACCGGTAGATTTACACAATGGCTTAAAGTTACTTTTCATAGATTATAATTCTCTGAATATAATGTTATATCTCACCTCATAAATTTTAGAGAAGCGACGATAAAAAAAGCAAATACTAAATTATTATACATATTGTAATATAAACTATTGTGACAAAAAAGACCTGATAAAAATCAGGTCTTTTTAATACAGACTAACTATCATAAAATTTTATACATCTAGATAAAAGTCATCTAATAAGTATGTTTTAACAGGTGTAATATATAACTCATATTTCATAACAAGCTTGATCAATTCACTACCATCAATAAGTGTTATAGGTTTCCCTTCAGCTGCAGCTTGACGTGCTTGTTCAGTAAAAAGATTATTAGTTATAAATACACCATAATCAGCTTGAAACTTACTCATGGCACCAAGAAATTGATTTATTTCGGGTTCTCCCACTTTTCCAGCATTATAACGCTTACATTGAATAACTACTTGTGTAGTCCTAAAATCATCTTCATCACGATGATATCCATAACCATCTATACCACCATCATTTAAAATTTTAATGCTTTTCTCAGTAAACTTAACGCCCATTTCAGTAAGTAAAGCCCTTGAGAATTGTTCAAACTTAGCAGGAGACATATTACTTATAGCCTCTTGTAATTTTGTTTTAAAATCATCAACTGGATCATTAACTACAACATCTGCATCGGCTTCTTCATCATCTGATTCCGAATCAGAAATAATACTATTTTTAATCTTTCTTTTTGCACTACTTTCTTCCCAATAGGCCTTTGCTTTATCTCTAACATCCAACTCTACATCTAATTGAGCCACATTAAGAGATAGACCGGCCTGTGTTAATGTAATTTGTGGGTTATACTTCGTATAATTGATTAATTTTACATATTCTAATGCTTTAATAGCAACGTTAAACTTAAAATTGGACTAACTAAATATGAGACCTTTACTTCTGAATCTAAAGTATCCAAAAATATGATATTTCTTCATTTTTTGAATTCTTTATAAAGAATTTTTCTCTTTTTCTACTTAATTTTATAAGACAAATAAACGGTTAATATAATTAATTTACTAGCGATTGTTTCCAATTATCAAAATTCTCTTTAGTAATTAAATAAACATTTCCTTTGGATCTTGTAAGAGCTACATATAATTTGTTACGAGTTGATGAGCTCAATTGGTTCCATTTACTTAAATCACTTGTATCATTAGTCAATATAATACAACATTCTTTATAAGTATCACCCTTTGAGTATGACCAATTAATATGTGTTTCCATTGAATTAATAGCTACTTTTCTATTCCATACTAATTTAGTAATAGATTTATTTCTCATTAATAAATCTATCTGTTCTATATCTTCAACCCATATTATATTTCCTTGTAATTCTGAATTCGAACCTATATTAATAAATAAATGATCTTGGATAAATTCGGCTACCTTTTTAGTAACTCTTCTACTATTAATAAGTGTATCGGTATCAATTTTAATATTATCAGAAAAATAGCATCTCAAATCATCAACAGCATTAATAGTACTGAAAGGCTTATTTGAACCAGTACCATCATGTCTTATAGGCGCAACAAGACTTTGAAATATATCGCCTACGGCTTTAACATTAATATTAGCTTTTTCGATAATATATTGTAGCACTTTAAAATCAAATCCATTATAATCTTGAAACTCATCAAAATATATACAATCACAGTATTTCTCCAATCTTCTAAGAATAACCTCTTTGATTGGTTCTGCTTGCTTCATAAATAACTTACTCATACGACTTACGTATAGTTGTTGATTAGAGTTCATATAATGTAGTGGATCTGAAACTGGTTTATAATTAGCATTCCGCCCATCAACTTCAGGCTTACTTATTACATCAACCCCTAAAATATTTTTATCTACTATCTCCAATATATTAGAAAATGGCTTAATCAACTGATGGAGCACAAATGTATCAAATGTAGAAACTATAATATTACTTGGGATTTTATTAAAATAATGATTATTTAACTCTATTACAATATTATCTACATTTCTATTTGTAAATGATATAATATATACTCGTTCAGCAACATTAATAGAGTGAGTTATGTGGTAAGTTTTGCCTGAACCAGCTGTAGCTAAAACTATTCGTTTATCCATTTAATCGCCTCTTGTATATAATTAGGAATTTCAATATCCTCAATATTAGTAGCCATAAAAATAGCATTCTCTGTTTTATTTTTTAGCATATGAGCTAAAGCCTTAGGACATTCTTCGCCATTATATTTTGCTTCTGTTTTTCTATCTTCATACTGTTCATCAAAGTAAGAATTATTCCAATTATAAAAGGCAGCCTCTAAAGTCCAGTCTTCAATAGTGGCTCCTCTAAAAATAGCAAAATTATCTTCAATATTGGACCCTGTTAATGATGGCTTTTTATCATTATCAGTAATAGTAACTATTTTACGCTTGTTTAATATAGATGCAATTTCTCTATACCGTTCATGAGAAATACTACCCATTGAAATTATATCAATACCCAATTCTGAAATTTTAGATCCAGTGAGTTTATAAATTATTTGTGGTAATAAAATATATTCTACAGCTCCTTCAACTAAAATACATTTTTCTGCCAATATGAATCGTAAAATATCTAGATTATCTAATCTATTAAAATATTCTGCCGTATCATTAGTTAAATCTTTTAAAGAGTGTGAACCATCATTATTCAGCCAAATAATATTTTTTAGATCTAAATGACTAGCTATAACGGAGCTATGAGAAGTAATTATAATTTGGGCATTGGTAAAACTATTAATCAAATCTAGTAATTTTCTTGTATTAGTATAGCTTAAATGATTCTCTGGTTCTTCTATTAATATGATATCAAACATACTATTATTTAATGCTATTTCCGTTTTTACTAGATTTTCTTTCCCCTTCCCCATATCTTGAATAGAGATATCTGACTCATATATATCCAATAATTTCATAAGATGTGTCTTATTCGCATCTAACCCAATTAATCTTGTATCATCTATATTTAGTTTATCCTTCTGAGACTCTTTAAATTGACCTAATGCAAGATTAAATGCTCCAGATAATTCTAGTTGAGTGGTGTCATCTATTTTCGATAAATATATACTTTTTGCATAATTACCAAATAAATCATTTCGATTATTTGAATTATCTATAAATAGATATTTAAATGGTAAAAATTGTGGTTTATAGCTTAAGTTGGAAAATGTTTGCCACTCTGCTTTATAATACTCAATTGGTATTATTCTCTTTTCAGCATATTCATTTAAATTAAGAACACTAGAGAAATCTCTATCAAACTTATATTCAAATTTAATACCACATTGCTCCTCATTTTGATGATTAATATAGTTTAACCCTGAAAATTTTAAAGAAGATATTTCATCCTCAAAATCTAAAAACAACTCAATAATAATCTCTGGTAAACTATCTATAGTTTTATTTTCATAAAATCGAATTTTATTATCATTATTAAAATATCTTTCCAAACTATTATCAATTTTATTATAAATAGCTTTATATAGTACGATACCAATTGATTCTAGAATTGTAGACTTTCCTATTTCATTTATACCAATGATTATATTTTTTTCTTTATTAAAATCTATAGTACTATCCTTAAATCCTTTATAGCCCATTATTCGAATTTTTTTTATATAATACATATACGATCTCCTTTATTAAACCCCAAATAGTGATGACTATCTCATAATTTATTGACCTAATATAAGTAAGAAACTAATTTAATTATCACATTTTATTATTAAAACTCCTCCCTTACATTCCAAAATCAAATTAGAGTTATCTAATATATATTTAATTTGTATAGATAGTCTATTTTATTATTATTTACTAGAGAAATATAATCATAAAAATGAAGGTTATAAAAGACATTTTACTATTTTAAAGAATTGTGACGCTTATTTTTCAAATAATATAGAAGAACAAGATAAAATTAGTACCCTCCTCAACAAGATGAACTCTACAATTACCCTTCATCAGTAAAAGCCATTTCTACAAAATAAACCTCATGCTAATCCAGCCATAGACCGCATCACTAAATCAATGTCTCTATTCTCCATTTCTTGAATTATATGTATATATGTTTTTTGTGTTGTTGTCATACTTGCATGTCCAAGTCTTCTTGCGACACTTGCAATCGATACACCTGCAAAGAGTAATAACGAAGCATGTGTATGTCGTAATCCATGAATTGATATGACTGGTATGCCTAACTTTTTACAATATCGTTCTAATACACCATTAATTGTTGAATTAAATACACGCCCCTTCACGAATATCGGCTTATCTTCAGGTAAGCCTTTAATTATTTCAGAAAACTTTATAATAGTTTGCCAATCAAGCTGTATTTTTCTCACTGATGATTTATTCTTCGTTGGTAAGAACCCGCCATCACCTTTATAGTCCCACGTCTTATCTACTATCAATGATTGATGTGGGAAATCAAAATCCTTTGGAGTTAAAGCTAAAGCTTCTGAAAATCTCATTCCAGTTTTTGCTATTATTAATATTAACCAATCCCAGTTAATTTCTGATGTTAACTTTAAATTAACTAATAATGTATGTAATTCAAACTGATTTAAATATTTGATTTTCTTTATTCTTGGTACACGCCCTTTTATAATAGCTTTTCGTGTTGGATCCCTATCAATAAAGCCTTCATCTACTGCGTCTAATATAGCTGCTTTTATTTGATGATGAAAGTCCATCGTTGTTTGTCGTTCATGAAACTCCGCATAGTCATTTAATAGTTGTTGATATGATATTCTATTTAATTGTGAAAGCCTAAGTTCAGGGACTAATCGCTTTAGCCATAGTAGCGTTATCTCATATTTTCGCATTGTTACATCTCGAATAGCACCTTCTTTATATATATGTATCCATTTTTCATAATAAATATAAAATAGTTCGGACTTTTCCTCTATTGTTAACATAGTTTTACCCCATCAATTACGCTGTTCCCACATAGAAATGGCTCTTGCTGATGAAGGGTAATAATTTTATCAAGAGATTCTAAAAATGAACTAATTTTTTCTTGTTCTTTTTCATTTGGTATATTAATAACTTGATTTTTCACTAAATCAGAATTTAAATTTACTTGACTACCTGGTTGACCATACTTATTCCATTTTTCTCGGAACATTTCTAACCACCAGAATGCATATAAAATATTAAATTTAGGATTTAGAAAAATTAAAAATCCATCATGAACACCAGTTGGAACGTAATTAATTACAGGTTTTCCTACAGTTGCAGCAATGCTCAGTAATAAATGCGGAGTTTTTATAACCCGCGTTTTCTCTTGACCTAATTCAGATATTTTTTGTTCTAAATATCGAATTCTACCATCTTGTGCGGTAACATCTGCAATTCTCAACCAACCTACACTTGAATCATTATCAAACCATTTTGGATCACTAATCGGTCTTGGTGATGCACCACGTACAATTTCAGCTAAAGCTCCCAACTTACGCTGTTCCCAAGAATACAAAAAGAGGTAGAAAAGTCCTATTTGGTCTTTTCTACCTCTTTTCCTTACATTTTGACGCCTAATAGGGCTAATTGTTCGGCTATTTCTTTTTCAAGTTGTGCAATTTCTTGGTTATCTTGTTCAATCATACGATTGATTTCATCAAGATCAAGCTCTTCTTCTTCCTCAAATGTGTCTACATATCGAGGAATATTTAGATTGTAGTCATTCTCTTTGAGCTCTTCGAGAGATGCCACATGTGCATATTTATCAACGTCTTGTCTATTTTGGTATGTTTCAATAATTTTAGTAATATTTTCTTCACTCAAATTATTTTGATTTTTACCTTTTTCGAATTCATTGCTAGCATCAATAAATAGTACATCGCGTGTCGTACGGTTTTTCTTAAACACAAGAATTGTTGTAGGGATACTTGTGCCATAGAACAAGTTCGCAGGCAAACCAATTACCGCATCAAGGTAATTCTTTTCTATAATAGTTTGGCGAATCTTACCTTCTGCCGCACCACGGAATAGAACACCATGAGGTAAAACGATTGCCATTGTACCTTCATTATTTAGATGATATAAGCTATGTAAAATGAAAGCATAATCTGCTTTAGAGGCTGGGGCTAATTTACCATACTCACTAAAACGTGGGTCTTTAAGCTTACTTTCATTATTATCCCATTTGGCAGAGTAAGGGGGATTCGCAACAACCGCATCAAAGGAACGTGGTCTATCGATACCATCACGGTCAGGCCCATCTGGCCAATCACCTTCAAGAGTATCAGCATTATTTAGTGTCATATTATTATACGTAACACCATGCATCATCAAATTCATACGAGCCAAGTTATATGTTACCGTATTTAGTTCTTGCCCGTAAAAGCTAACCGCACCTTGACGAGATCCATCAGGCAATTCATTACGAACCGTCAATAGTAATGAGCCAGAACCCATTGTTGGGTCATAGACTGTGAAAGTATCCGTTTGAGATTGTATATTACCAGTAACAATTTTAGCCAAAATTTGACTAACTTCATGAGGTGTATAAAACTCCCCACCTTTTTTACCAGCATTAGCTGCAAATTTACCAATTAAATACTCATAGATCTCACCAAGTATATCTTTACCATTTTCATCTTTGTACTCGATTTCATCGATTTTAGTAACAACTGCATTTAAAGTCTTAGTTCGACCTGCTGTCGTTGATCCAAGCCCAGAGTCACCAAGATTGATATAGTTAAAAATACCTCTAAAATCTGCTGCAGCTTCTTTATTAATTTCAGCATTCTTATTAAAGTTTTCAAATAATCGTTGATAATCACTCGGAATAACGGAACCATTATGAATACTTTCAGTTAAAGAAGCCCATGTATCCTCAGGATTAATAGCATATCCTAATGTACCAGCAATATCAATTAAACAAGCCTCTAAACCTGCGTCTTCAACAAGTTCCTTATATGCCTCATTAACAGACTTGCCGTCTGAAATATCAACCAAGTCATTATTAACCAAGTACTCTTCTTGATGAATGGAAAGATATTTATAGAATAAAAATGGAAGAATGTAGTCTTTAAAAGAACTTGCATCCATTGTGCCACGCAAATCATTGGCAATAGCCCACAATTGGCTTGAAATATTCTGTGCTTTTGATTCTGCCATACAAAATCTCCTTTATTTATACAAACATCTGTTGAAGTAATGCTTTTTTCTTTAATTGTAAGTGATCTAACTTACGCTGATGAAGGGTAAAAAGTTTATCTAAACGATTTAACAATTCTGAAATTTTTTCCTGCTCATCCTTACAAGGAATATTTAGCCTAAATGTTGCATACTCTTTAGAATTTACGCCTGGTTGCCCTGATCGCTGTGATGTTATTCGGATGAATGAATCATAATCTCTTGTTAAAGTATTCTGATAAATAAAACCAGCATCACAGGCTTCATTTACTTTTCCTCTAATTAAAAAACCAGCATAATATAAATCACCATCACTTGGGTTATATAAATATGTTTTACCAACACTTGCACCAGTTCTAGCAAATACAATATCATTGATATTTAATTTATAATCAGAAACATCCGAATTAAAATCTATATCTGGAGAGGTTAAATTACTCTGAATAAAATTATGAGTTTCGTCATCTATATCTGTAATACGTATGTATTTATGCGTACCATCATATTCTTTAGCAGCTGCATTCAATCCATATTCAAAAGAATCCATACATTCGCCTAACTTACGCTGTTCCCAAGCATCAGTAAATCCGGGGAAACGAAGTTCAGGATATCGCTCTCCATTCTTCGGAAAAAGTTTCTGGAGCAATGCTTTTTTCTTTAATCTGAGGTTATCTAACTTACGCTGATGAAGGGTAATAAATTTATCTAGAGTATTTAATAATGTCCCAATTTGTTTTTGTTCAGCTAAGGTAGGTACTAAAACTGTTTCTTTCAAAAAGTCTTTAGCAACTAAGTTTGTCATCATTGTAGTTTTTTTTGTGCATCTTGAAAGAACCTTTCCCATTATTGGTTCATAGTTAATATAATATTTCCAAAAATAAATATCATATTTAACAATTGGTCTAAATACTTCAAAAACATGAGATATAATTCCATCACCTATAGTGTTTTCCACAAATCTACCATAAGCAAAGTCTTTACTCTTATTTCCCTCAAAGGCGATTTCACCATATCGAAATATATTATAAGTCTTCAAATATTCTTCATTAGATACTTTTGCATCAGATTTATAATACATATTTGCTACAGAGATAATTTTATTAAGTGAATATGATAAATCATTCTTTTCAGAGATTTTCTCATATAAATCACTAAACTTACGCTGTTCCCAATCTTCAGTAAATCCCGGAAATCGTAATTTAGGTACTCTCCGTTTTTCTTTACTCATCATAACCTCGCTTTCCTTTTATCATAACAACACTACCTTTCATTAACATAAGAATCTGCAAATTTATATAAAGCTGCCACAAGTTCATTACCATATTTAATTTTATTAAGGCTTACTATATTTGTATCTTGAGCTTTTGCTTGATATTCTGCACGAGCGTCTTTTTTTAGCTTACTAATTCTACCAGTACTATCTAAATCCTGTTTACCAGCCGTATGTCGAGAGAATAGATCTAATATTTCGTCATTACTGATGACATCAATGATTCCCCATTTTAAGCGAAAATCGAAAATGTCATCTTTCATAATCATTGTATTTACATCTTCAATAACGTCCAAACTAGTTAACTTTACAGGATATTGGATATCTTTCCCTTCTGGTGGATACGTACCTTTATAAATTGCATCAACTGCATTATTAATTTGTTTTGCATATTGACGATCATCTAAAGCCATTGCAAAATCATTAATTTTTTCACAATAATCTGCAGCAGCATCCATACGGTTTTCATGAACGGCATTCATTAATGCTTCAATCAATTTAGTAAGGTAATCATAGTTAACACTAATTTGCTTTACATGTATCATACGCAGTTCAATTTGAGCCACTGGTACATCATGATTTTCAGCAATACGTTCTTTCAAGTCGTTATACAGAGATGTGGTTAACATTTCTTCTTGTTCAGGTGTCATTCCAAGCAATGTAACAAGTTCATCTGGATTATCATAATCAAATCCGATGTCTTCTCCATTAACAACATCTGGATCATATTGTTTTAACTTTGACATTCCAGCACTATATGTACGCATAAGATTAAACATTTCTTCTTGCTTAGCTTCACTAGCTGGAACTTCTGTAAAGTTATCCGTCATATCTGCAAGACGATTTACGACTTGTTTTACTTCTTCAAATTGTTCTTTGAAAGGTTTTGCTAAAACACCAGAATCAACTAATGCCTTTGTATCAACTAATGTTTCTTGTACATCAGCAGAGTGCTTGTTAGCATATATACTTAACGCTCGATTCATAAGTTCTTCGTTCTTAGTTGGCCATCTATAATTGACTATACGGCCCCACGGCTTGCCTTGATTATCGGCAATACGATTTGTTCGAGAATAAGCCTGAATTAGCATTGCATCCTTCAATGTACGGTCTACATAAAGTGTATTTAATTGCGGTGCATCAAAACCAGTCAATAGTTGATCCACTACGATAACAATATCTAAATATTGCCCATCTTGTGCTGTACGATTTAAACGTGTTGTTAAGTCTTGAGTGTAACCTGATACATCATCTAGTCCAAAGCTCGTGCCAAACATTTTATTGTAATGTTTCATAGCACGTAATAGACCATCATTTGTAGTTAATTGGTTATCACTATTATTGGTACTCATACTGAAAGTAATACCCACTTTTAACGTTGGTAACCCTTGCTCTTGGCGTTCATGATTCACACGTTCAAATTCTTCAAAGTACATTAATGCCATAGGTGTACTAGGTCTATTACCACCTACATGTGTAGTAAGCATTGCGTTATAAGCACCATCATTAGAGCGATTTCTCCAATTTTTAAAGATATCTTCTATAACCAATTTTACGTGATCTTGATTATTATCATAGAAACTAGGCTCTATCATATCGTCCATATCATTATCAGTAAGATTAGCAATCTTTCGTTCAATATCGAGGTCATTCCAATCAGGGTATTTATCTTTATAGAACTTTGGTAGGTATTCAAGTTTCATTTTGTCTTCCGCAATAGTGGTTTCAAAATCCACTTTAAAACCTAATACATTTTTATCTGCAATGGCTTCACGAATAGTATACGCATGTAATAACTTACCAAAGACCTCATGAGTCTTAGTACCTTTTTTACCAACCACCTTATCAAACATAGGTGTTCCTGTATAGCCAACCCAAGCAGCACCTTTAAATACTTTTTGTAAGTCCTCAAAGCTTTCACCACCGGTAGACCTATGTGCCTCATCGACAATAAACACAAAGTTCTTATTAGGTACCACAAAGTCTTTACGATTAATGAGAGTATTTAGTTTTTGTACAGAGGTAACAATGATGCCATACCCTTTTTCATTTAATTTTTTCTTTAACGCTGAAGTATTCTCTGTTCCACCAACGGTATCAAATTGTTTACCATCAATATCAATAGAACCTTCAGGGTCATATGCCTTATAATTTGCTTCAGTTTGTTTTGTTAATGTGATACGGTCAACGACGAATACAACCTTATCTACATTTGGCATGCGACTTGCCAGCCATGCAGTTTTGAAACTAGTAATCGTTTTACCGGATCCTGTTGTATGCCAAACATAACCTAATTTATTAATTGGTAAATCGAAATCAGCGCGTTTTAATTCATTTAAAACTGCTTTTGTTGCATATACCTGATAAGGACGCATAACCTTAAGCATTTGTTTATTCTTAGTACCGTCAAGAATAGTAAACAATGTAGACATTTGATGTGCCATCGGTATGCTAAGAAACATATCTGCAAAGGTAGTCCAGTTGCGAACCACCTTATTATCATTAGGATTTTGCCATTCAAAAGCAAAATCTTTATTAAATAGCTCGGACGTAGTATTCGCCATATATTTAATTCGATTTGGCGTCATTGCGACTAGAATTTGAACTGTTGAGAAAATATCACTATACTGTTTTTCCTGAATATATTGATGCATTTGATTTAATGCCTCATCTACAGAATGTTTTACAGATTTTTCCTCAATTTGGATAATTGGCAAGCCATTTATGAGTAGTGTTGTATCAAAACGACGTTCTGGGCGACCTGCAATTTGTGGTTCTCTCTTAACTTGGCTAACCACTTGGTAAACAGTATTACCTGCCCCAATTTGTTTTTGATCAAATACTGTTAAAAATACATGGCGGCCATCATCTAGGTCTACCTCTACTTGGGATACACCATTGATACCATATAGGAACTGTCCTGCTTGATATGGAGTGTATAGTTCATTAATTACCTTTTGAACTTGTTTAAATTCCGTATCACTTAATGGTTGTGTCAATTGATTTTGATTCAATTGATATAAAATCTTACGAAAATTCTCCCAAAGAGCCTCTGTTGTTTTTATGGTTGGCTCATATTTCCAAAGTTTACTTTTATAAACCTTCATATTACCATAAGCATCTGTTGTATCACCTATTTGATTAGAATTAGCTGCATTAGTCACAATCCCAGTTGATAATTGCTCAATTAATTTATTTTCAAATTCTAGCTCTGTCATATTAGTTTACTCCCTGTAACATAATAATTGCTTTACGATATGTGTTATCTGCCACACGCTGTTTTAATGCTCTTAGTCGTAATTGTTTAAAATAAATATCCCCCATAATACGTTGTGTTTCAATTGATGGTAGTCTTGGTAACTGTATTTCTTTTAATAAGCTAAGACTATATCGTACAACTTGACTTCCCTGTAAGTTTTGTTTGAACTGCTTTTTAATTTTAGGATTCTCATTAATCAAATAAGCCATAAACTTTTTATCTATTGATGTATTTAAAGGCTCCATCCGAACATAGTTTTGAGTAAAAAGATATCCCTCATGATCCTTAGTAACAAGTGTAGCCATGCCAGATATTGTACTAAATATTAAATCTCCTACTTTAAGAGTAGATCCTTTATACTCTGTACGAATCTGCTTTCTATCACTCATATCTCCAGGTACACCAGATAAATCCTCATATAATTCATTTTGTCCATACAATGTATACAACACTGCATTATTACTAGTACTTTCCTCTAGTCGATACTGTGATACCCCTGTATTACTATGAAATATATCTTTAATATACACTAGATCACCTCTTTCTTAAAGATAGTATTCATTTTATTTTTATTTTTGCATGTAAAAAAATTACACTATAATACTTTTGATTAAAGTATACAGTGTAATTCATATAAAAGCAACTATATTTTTGTAATTTTTTAAAATGCAAATTCTATTTTGTCATTTGTTGATATTGATTAAATTCAGCCTTAGCCACATTAATTATTTTTCTATATAAATCCTGGTTAACTTGCATATCTGTATAGCGAATAAACTCACCAGTTTTATCAAATGGTTTCGATTTCGCAGCAAATGGATTAACATGAGAAGCCACTCCAGCTTCCCGCCCAATGATTACTGCATCATGATATGGATTTACATAAAATAGATAATAAGTACCCAAATGGCTTCCACCAGATGCACAATAAGCCACAGGAACCAGTCCATATTCCTTAAATGTACGCATAGAATATGCTGCTACTTCAGATACAACACCATCATTTATAGACATATCTGCAACAATCCAACCATTGTAAGGACCGTAGCCCTCACCTTTACCAACTAACTCAGATGTTCTTGCCTGACAACTAAAAGCAATTGTGCTAATAGCTAGTAATGCTAATAATAACTTTTTCATTTAATTATTTCCCTCCTGAATTCTCTCAAATACTATATATAGAATATCATATTTCATTTGACTCATAGTAGTATAATATATTTATAGGAACAAGGAGATGATATCTATGAAATTTACAAAACGTATAATTGTCATGACATTCTTAGCCGTGACTGCTGCTGTATCTACAGGATTTGCTTATGATTACGTATGCAATGGTTCCCAAACAAATTGCAATACAAATACTCAGTACAATTGTAATGAAAACGCTCAATACAACTGTAATAATAACAATACAGTTTATAATAATACCCGCCAAAGTTATTGTGGTCAAAACTCTAATACCAGAGGATGCGGCGGATATAGAAGATAATATGGTAAATACGAAGGCCTATAGTACTAAACATGTACTATAGGCTTTTGTCATATACTTTCAGAAGCTAAGAAAAATATTAAAATAGTAACTGTTAACAAATTTGGCTACTTATGCCCCACCAACCGATAGCTCATATCCACCAGCATTTTAAATTTCTCTATATCTTCATATCCTTCAATATCCACCGAGATCCAGTGTTGTTTATTCATATGATACGCAGGGTAGATTCCGCTTTCACGAATTAGGGTAGAAATTAAATCAGGCTCACATTTTAGGTTAACTATTTCCATAGGTTCGGTCCTAAGGTCATTACGTTTCATAATTATTTACTGCTTTTTTGGAAATAAAGTCATATCAAATACACCCTTTGGTACAGCTGACATACCTGCTAAACTTTTTGAGTATTTGTCTTTATCATTTGCATTATCTACATACTGGACCACATCACGCAAGTCTTTTGACGGTACTTTATAATCTAAATCTGCCATGATAAAGTGCGTATATAAATACTTATCATCATATAAGGATTGAATATACATTTTTGATGTGGATCGTTCTACTTCCATATAAATAGCAGGGGTAGCATCATTCCAAACGGTTGCATATTGAATTGGTCTATACTCAGAGTAAGGCTTATACATAGCAAAGTATTGTATCAATTTAGCATTTATTGTATGTGGTTTAGCTAATTCTTCTGGCTGTAACTCTCTTACCATAATACCTTCACGATAGCTTTTACCATCATAAATGTAAATAGCATCATTAGCAGGACCGTTATACGTTAAATCACTAGATTTCAACGTTTGGAATGTAAATCCATTAATTGTGATAGGTTTAGTTTTTGAAAGTAATTGCTTAGCTGGCTCAATAGACGGCAACACATAATTAACCAAAGGAGACATGAGCTGCTTATATACATACTCTTGATCATGTGTTTTCAACAGCTCCACTTCTTTCTTTTTAGTCAAATCAAAAGCAATCCGATACGATACTGAAGGTTCTGTCTTAACTTTAAAATTAATAGCCCCCTCTAATGAACCCGTTTTTGTGGGGCTAATCTCCCATGTTGCATTTTTAATAGTCGGATAGGAAAATGAATTACCTGTTGATGTGCTTTGATTTTCTTTGCTAATGTTATAATTTAGATTCCCATCAATTAAAAGAAAGTTTCCGTGCTTAATCTCTGCAGTTAATGGGTCCCCCTTAATGGTTTTACCAAACTGAGTCCCCTCAGGAAAAGTAAATTTTAGATTAGCTCCATTATCTTTAAGAATAAAAACAGAAGATGAGAAGTTAACTGAATGATTTAATTCTTGAGTTAAATAGACTAATTCATCTATCGTCCATTTTTTAGGCATATTATTTGCATATTTAGCCCTCACCCTATCGCCCACATCGGCTTCCATCTTCTTAGCTGTCGCATCTACCTTCCGATAGTTTTGATATGCATCCTTTGATATTGTAGAATCTGTACCGGGGATATTAATATCTATTGCTTGGCTAGTAAAAGTAACACAGCCTAAGCATAATAAACTTAACAACGTACGTTTCATTCTCTCTCAACCTTTCATATATAACGACTGTATCTTATACATATAGAATACCATATTATAAATATTCTCTTCCATTACATAGTAAAAGCCTGTAATACTCTACATAAGTATTACAGGCTGTTATGCTATTTCAAGTTTATATTAGAACTCAACCTACTAATATACTATTTTTTAACTATTCATACGGTTAAAGTATTCAATGGCTTTTGGTGAAAATTCAACAAATGTATTCCCATAAGAGTATGGTCCCAATTCATATGGTTGATATACAAGACCTATAGCGCCTTTCCCTTTCAAGTAGTAGTTATCAGAAACATATTCTACATTCCAGTTAGGTAGTAGGTCTGCTTTTTTATGACCTTCACTATAGAAGCGCAATATACCAGAGTTAATGCCTCTCTCTATTTGTTGTGGATTAGCAATTTTTACATAGTTATATAGCGGAATTCTTTGGCCCGTAATCTTGTTATATACTAAGCCTTTAGTGTTATACATACCATGTGCATTACCAGCATGATAGTGATATGTAGTTAACAAAATGGATACTACTTGAGCGTCTTCATAGGTCACTTTATAATTTTGCTTTACTTGATATGCATGTTGATCGTAATAAACTGATTTCGCATATAAAACATAGTTAGCAATGTCTGTATTAATTGCCTTTTGTGCAAACATATTATTGGTATATACCAATGGATATTTTAATTCCAAGTTTACATCGGACTGACTACCTGTAACAACAGTTGCATACGTAGGTACCGCCAACATAACACCTAACATAGAGGTCATACATAGCTTTTTAAAGATTCCCATAATACTGTCTCCTTTTAACAAACACCTTTAAATAGGTCATTACTGTGTTAGTTCTACAAGCTATAATAAAAGTCCTCTTTTTATATTTCATTTTTCTGATAATTTATTCATTATATAAAATAACAAGACTATCTAGTCTTTCACACTAAATGTTTGGAAGAATGCCCCCTAATACAGCACTAAGAAGCCCAAGTACAATCATCCAAATTGATATAAACCTTAAAACAAAGGAAGTATGTGTATAGATTTGTATAGTAAATTGATTATAATCAATAGCACCTTTAATCACCTTATCGCCTACTTTTTTCATAACTGCATCTAGTACAAAGGGATCTTCTGTAACGGATAGTCTATAGGTGCCTGGCCCCGCATCAAAGGTATATAATTCCATTCTAGAGTGAGTAATGCCATTAACTCGAGCGCGCATAATAGATAGAAATAAAGGAATTGTCCTTCCCGTTTTTTCATCAACTAAGTTAAAACCAAATTCACCTATAGGCGCCTTTGTAAACATTTTTCCACTAAGCCATAGGCCATAAGTACCTGCTCGCTCTAACGTAAAGGTGCCTTCTTTATTTACATAGGGCATTTCATAGAGCATCTTAGCTCTACCAAAGCGAATCGTGTATTTAATACCTAAATAAAACAAACAAAGTCCTAAAGGTATCAACAGATAAAATAACTGTTCCATTACCTACTCCTCCTCTATTCTCCCGCTTTTACACAACACGATATGTATTTTCACTATATCATACTTTCACCATACAAAAAAGGACCCTCCAAAGAGAGTCCTTAGTCTGTATAGTTATGCTATTAAGCGTTTTTAGCTACTTCAACAAGTTTAGCGAATGCTGCTGCATCGTTAACTGCCAAGTCAGCCAACATTTTACGGTTAACTTCAACGCCTGCTTTAGTCAAACCAGCGATGAAACGGCTGTAAGTTGTGCCATTGATGCGAGCCGCTGCGTTGATACGAGCGATCCACAATTGACGGAATTCGCGTTTTTTCGCACGACGGTCACGACGAGCGTAGTACAACGCTTTCATTACTGTTTCGTTAGCTTTTTTGAACAAACGGGAACGTGTACCGCGGTAACCTTTAGCTAATTTTAAAATCTTTTTATGACGTGCATGAGCTGTAACGCCCTTTTTCACTCTTGCCATTGTATATTCCTCCTAAATTACGATGTTATCGATCTAATAGTTAACGATTAAGCGTATGGTAAGCATTTAGCTACGCGTTTGTGGTCAGCTTTTGCAACCAATGTAGCTTTACGTAAATTACGTTTACGAGCTGGAGATTTTTTCTCAAGAATGTGGCTTTTGAAAGCTTTTGCACGCTTGAATTCACCAGTACCAGTTACTGCGAAACGTTTAGCCGCTGCGCGACGAGTTTTAATTTTTGGCATAATTATAATCCTCCCAATACCTTATTTACTTACTAAAATCATGGTCATGTTACGACCTTCTAATTTAGCTGCTTTTTCAATAGACGCTGTTTCTTTGAGTTCTTCAGCGAAACGTGTCAATACTGCCATGCCAAGTTCTGGATGTGAAAGTTCACGACCGCGGAACATGATAGTTACTTTTACTTTGTTACCTTCACCCAAGAATTTGGATGCGTTTTTCATTTTTACGTAAAAGTCATGGTCTTCAATATGTGGACGTAACTTAACTTCTTTTAAAGTTACGATTTTTTGTTTCTTTTTCGCTTCTTTCTCGCGTTTTTGTTGTTCATAACGATATTTACCGTAGTTCATAATACGAGCTACCGGTGGTTTAGCGTTAGGTGCAATTTCCACAAGATCAAGATGCTTTTCTTCAGCCAATGCCAATGCCTCACGGCCAGACATAATGCCGATTTGTTCGTTTTCAGGACCTACGACACGAAGTTCACGAGCACGAATCTCTTCATTAATGCGTGGTGTATCCTTGCTAATAGCGTTCACCTCCAAGAGAATAAAAAAAAACGGACGGCAAACACCATCCGAATAGAGTTCTCTATATTAACCTCATACTTCTTGGTATTAGGTGAGTGGCGGATGGCCTCTGCTTCATAAATTACTTAATTATAATAACAAATCGAATGGTGAAAGTCAATAAAAAATATTGGGCTTTTAACAATGAATTTACTATTACAACTCTTATAGTATAACAGACATTATAAGTTCTGTATATAGGTATACTTACTGACACCTCTCGCTCTTTATGTATACAATATTCTTATAAATTATACAACTAATTCTATAGAAAATACGATACAATACTATTTATAGAATAATCTAGCTTATATAGTGTACTTTATAGAACGGTATACTTTATAGGATAGTTTAGCTTATATAGTTTACCTTATTTATTATTATACAGTAATAGGTATTACACAAATTGAAAGGAGTTTTATTATGAGTGTAACAACTACTGCCCCTCCACAAAAGGCGCGTACAACTGCTCAAAATATTGGACTTATTTTATCCTTCATTGTTTTAGGTGGTATTTTATTATTACCTACACCTGAAACATTATCTACCGGCGGTCATCGTATGATTGGTGTCCTTGCCTTTGCTATTATTTTATGGATGACTTCAGCTGTATCCTATCCTGTAAGTGCCACTATGATTACGGCCCTCACCGCCTTATTATTAGGTTTCTCACCAAATCCAGAGGCACCGGCTAAGGCGATGGGTACAGCCAACGCTTTAAAACTTATTATTTCTGGCTATTCCTCCCCTGCCATGATTCTCGTAGGTGCCGCTATGTTTATCTCTGTAGCTATGCGTAAAACAGGACTTGATCGTCGAATTGCCATGATGGTTTTATCTAGTGTAGGCACGAAAGTTAGCCGTATTTATTTAGGTGTTATTATTACAGGTCTTATCCTTGCTTTCTTTGTTCCAAGTGCGACGGCTCGTATTGCTTGCTTGGCACCAATTATTATTGGTATTGTCGAAAACTTAGGTATTGAACGTAAAAGCCGTGTAGCAGCTCTTCTCATGGTAGGTGCCATACAGGCAGATACATTCTGGAACATCATGATTCAAACGGCAGCGGCCCAAAACCTTGTGGCTGTTGGCTTTATGCAAACACAAATGAAAAGTGCTGTAAGTTGGATTGATTGGCTCACTGCAGCTGCTCCGTTCTCCATTATCATGGTTATTATCACCTACTTTGTAACGCAAGCTCTTATAAAACCAGAATTTAAAGAGCTCGTCGGTGGTGATGTACAGCTCGCAAAAATGCGTGAAGCAATCGGCCCTATGTCTTTTGACGAAAAGAAATTATTATGTATTTCTATCGCCCTACTTGCATTGTGGGCTACAGGTGGCAAATTACACTCTATCGATACTACAACATCTACAATTGTAGCCATCGCTTTATTCTTCTTCCCTAAGATCGGTATTATGGACTGGAAATTTGCCCAACCAAATATCGACTGGGGTTCTATTGTAATGTTTGGTGCAGGCATTGGTCTTGGTGCGGTATTACTCAAAACAAAAGCCGCTACATGGCTTGCTCAAGTATTTGTTAATGCATTCTCCCTCGAAACAGCGAGCGTATTCATTTTAATTGCTGTAATGGCTGCATTCCTTATTGTTATCCATTTAGGCTTTGCCTCTGCTACAGCTCTATCCTCCGCGATGATTCCAATAGTAATCTCTATCGTTATGAGCCATAGCGCAGAAGGACTTAACCCTTTAGGAGTAACAATGCTCATGCAATATGCAATCTGCTTTGGTCTAGTATTACCAGTAAACTCGCCACAAGGCATGCTAGCTTACGGTACAGATACATTTGATGTAAAAACATTTATGACTACAGGTATTCCATTAACTATCATCGGCTATGTAATGATGCTCATATTCGCATTTACATACTGGCATTGGATTGGAATTGCTTAACATCAATAAACTAAAAAAATCCTACAATTTCTGATTTCCGGAAATTGTAGGATTTTTAATTGTATTAGATTACTTTTCCTATTCTAGTTCCTTACCTTTTAGTTCAGGAATCAAGAATACTGTTGCTAAAA
Source organism: Veillonella sp. S13053-19 (assembly GCF_002959835.1). Taxonomy (NCBI): domain Bacteria; kingdom Bacillati; phylum Bacillota; class Negativicutes; order Veillonellales; family Veillonellaceae; genus Veillonella; species Veillonella sp. S13053-19. The sequence goes on from NZ_PPDA01000015.1 coordinate 76,779, forward strand.
TATCGATTACATAGATAATCGCAAGGAAGGCAATTGCCACTTGGTAGGAGTACATAGAGATAATCATACCTACCACCATTGGGCTAAAGCCACCTACAGCACGACCGATATTAAATAATACGTTTTGAGCTGTTGCACGAGCACTTGTTGGGTACGCTTCTGCCATCAAGGCACCGTAGCCACCCATCATACCGTTTACAGAGGCACCTAGAATAGCGCCAGCAAATAGCATCGCTGTTGGATCAGAAAGTTGGGAGTAAATCAAAATAGAAGCTACTGCACATACTTGGAACAGGATAAATGTAGGTTTACGACCAAGTTTATCCGCTAATCGTCCAAATAGCCAAATACCAACCATCATGCCGCATACTGTAACGGCAGTCCATAAACCAGATTTAGTAAGGGAGAAACCTAATTGCTTACTCAAGAAGTTAGGTAACCAGATCATAATACCGTAGTAACCAAAGTTCTGAACGGATGTTAAGATAGCCACACCAATCGATGTTTTCGTAGTGGCTGCGTCTTTCACAAGTAATTTAAAGGATTCACTATGGGAATGTTCATTTACCTCTTTGCTTTGTACAAAGATTTCTGGTTCGTGTAATTTCGCACGGAAGAACCAGGCCACAAAGGCAGGAATAATACCAACCATAAACATGCCGCGCCATCCGATGTAAGGAATCAATAACGGTGTTAATAATGCAGCGGCCAATACGCCTAATTGCCAGCCAAGAGCAACATAGCTTGTCGCTTTTGCACGGTGTTTCGCAGGCCACGCTTCAGCAGCTAATGCCATACCGATACCAAATTCACCACCTAAACCAATACCAGCAATTGTACGGTAAATAAGTAGATCCCAATAGCCTTGAGCAAAAGCACAAAGTCCAGTAAATACGGCAAAGAGTACGATAGTCCACGTTAAGACGCGAACACGGCCATATTTATCCGATAAGGTACCAAAAACGAAGCCACCTAATACAGCGCCAATTAAGGTCCACGTAACTAACGAACCAGCTTGTCCCGTAGACAAACCTAAATCCCCTGATATCAAGGTTAGCATAAAGCCTAGAATCAAGAGATCAAAACCATCCATGGCATAGCCCACAGAAGAACCAATGACAGCTTTCCAGCCGTATGAATTTACATCTTTCATAGTTTTTTCCTTTCGCTACTCACAGGTAACAATTAAAGAGAATATAAGTCAACTTAATATTTGTACTAAGTTCACTAATATTAAATTATACAGCTTAACTGTAATTATGCAATATATATTTCTTAATCTTCTGAATTATTTAGTTATCTAAAAACTTTATTTAGAGGAAAACAAAAAGGTAGGGTTTGGTTCACTACGTAAAAACCAAACCCTACCTATTATAGAGTCATCAGAAATAACTAATCCCTTTAAGGTTAGTTACGTTCTTTGATTTCGATTTTAATAGAATTGAAGAATTCTTCGAATGGTACGGAACCCAATTCGTCACCGCCGTGTTTACGAACGTTAACTGTACCTTCTTCAACTTCTTTATCGCCTACCACAAGCATGTAAGGAACTTTTGCCATTTGTGCTTGGCGGATTTTATAGCCGATTTTTTCGCTACGATCATCCACTTCTACACGTACATAGTCGCGGTGCATTTGTTTTGCCAATTCTTTAGCATATTCAACATGTTTTTCAGAGATAGGCAAGATTTTAACTTGTACAGGAGCCATCCAAGTTGGGAATGCGCCTGCATAGTGTTCAGTTAAAATACCGATGAAACGTTCCATGGAGCCGAAGCATGCACGGTGAATCATGATAGGGCGGTGTTTTTGACCATCTTCGCCAACGTAATCAATTTGGAAGCGTTCAGGCAAGTTCATATCCAATTGGATAGTACCACATTGCCATGTACGACCTAAGGAGTCTTCGATATGGTAGTCAAGTTTAGGACCGTAGAATGCGCCATCGCCAGGGTTAATTACGTAAGGGATACCCTTGGCTTCAATCGCATTACGCAATGCTTCTGTAGCGGCTTCCCAAATTGCATCATCACCCATTGCATTGTCTGGTTTAGTAGACAATTCAACATGGTATTTCAAACCAAATTGGCTGTAAATCCGGTCGAATAATTCAATAACTTTCATCAATTCAGATTGCATTTGATCTGGCAACATGAATACGTGAGCATCGTCTTGAGTAAAGGCACGTACGCGGAACAAGCCATGTAACGCACCGGACAATTCATGGCGGTGAACTAAACCAAGTTCAGCGTAACGTAATGGGAAGTCGCGATAGGAATGCATTTCGTTTTGGTAAACCAAGATACCACCTGGGCAGTTCATTGGTTTAATTGCATATTCTTCATCATCGATAATTGTAGTGTACATGTTTTCACGGTAATGGAACCAGTGACCAGATGTTTCCCACAATTGTTTATTCAAAATAATTGGCGTACGAATTTCTTCGTAATCAAATTCATGGTGAACTTCACGCCAGAAGTTTTCCAATTCGTTGCGAAGTGCCATACCTTTTGGTAGGAAGAATGGGAATCCAGGGCCTTCTTCTTTGATAACGAACAAGCCTAGTTCTTTACCAAGTTTACGATGGTCGCGTTTAGCTGCTTCTTCAAGTAAGTGAAGGTATGCATCAAGGTCTTCTTTTTTCTCAAATGCTGTACCGTAAATACGTTGCAACATTTTATTTTTTTCATCGCCGCGCCAGTATGCACCTGCAATGCTTTGTAATTTGAAAGCTTTCACCTTACCAGTGGATGCTACGTGAGGACCTGCACAAAGATCGATGAAATCGCCTTGAGAGTAGCAAGAGATTACTGCATCTTCTGGAAGGTCTTGAATCAATTCTACCTTGTAGTCTTCGTTTTTAGATTTGAAGAACTCAATAGCTTCTTGACGAGACATTACAGATTTAGTAATAGGCAAGTTTTCTTTCACAATACGGCTCATTTCTTTTTCGATTTTGCCTAAATCTTCAGGAGTCAAAGTATGTTCCATATCGATATCGTAGTAGAAACCTTTATCGATAGCAGGACCGATAGCCAATTTAGCTTCAGGCCATAAGCGTTTAACCGCTTGTGCCAAAATATGAGAAGCTGTATGGCGTAAAGTATGTTTACCGCCATCTTCTTCGAATGTTAAGAAAGCTACTTCAGAACCATCTACGAGTTCTTCGCGAAGGTCTGTTAATTCACCGTTTACGTTAGCAGCTAGTACTTTTTTAGCCAAGCTGTTAGATAATTGTTTTACTGCTTCCCCAAGAGTAGTGCCAGCAGCGTATTCCTTTGCACTACCATCAGGTAAAATGATTTTTACATCTGCCATTTTTCTTTCCTCCAATTTATAAACTAGGATAGTTGGATTTTGGTAATAAAAAAAGACCCTCTATCCCTACAAACAAGGGACGAAGATCATTCGCGGTTCCACCCTAGTTAACTACCTATACGAATATATGTGTATAGTTAATTCACTTCATTAAGCCCGATAACGGTGGCGGCCGTATTTGCCTACTTAGGTTCGACAAATCAGTTTAAAGGGGGTAACTCTGATATATGTGTAAGGCATTTCCAGCATCAGCCTCTCTCTGGTACACAGGGATATGAGAATCATGTCCTTTGCATAACTTTTACTAGATTATAGTATCATAGAGAATTAAAAAATTCAATACAGTTTAACTGTAAATTTCACAAAATCTATAAATAAAAGAAATGCCTTCAAACACATCATATAAAAACGGCCCGATATAACTGATATGTACCCCCTTTACGGGTTGTCCATTAAAAAGGGTACATATCAAACTCGAGCCGTTTATTAAGATTATCATATATACGCTAACCAATGTAGCTGTACTACAGCTCACTGTACATAGGCTAGATTATTAGCGTTTGAAGTTTGTAGATAACATAGCACCAATTACTTTTTCCAACTTACTATTGGAAAGGTCTGGGCCTTTGTAAAGTGTTAAGAGCACATCATTGGAGTTATCTTGTTTAGAAACCATCATAACACCGCTGCCACGAGCACCATTATCGTCGTAATCTTTCGCTACGATAACGAGGTTTAAGTAATGGTCCTTCATGTATGTGTACACTTTGCTAGTACGTGCAGAAGAGCCAATCATTTTCGCCATGCTCATACCACGGTTGAATACGATTGTATTTGCATTATGTGGATTTACCGCTAATTGTTGTTTCTCCTCTTCATTGAGAGGCATAAGATTTACCATGAGGGAGTCCCCCATTTTACCACGGAACATAGCTGGCATTGTTTCCCGTACGTCTTCTGGAATACCTGTGTCAGCAGTCAATTTTAATTCCTTAGGAACCGTCATGTATAGAACGCCCTTGCTATTGCGGCCTACCTCTGTTGTACTGAGGTCTACGGCGCTAAGCATAATGGAATCTTTAATAGTTGCTACTTGGTTTGCCAATGGCTTTTCAGGAATGCCACGGCTTGCCAATTGTACGTCACCAGATTTAGTTTTTTTCAAGGTTTCTACATTCCAGTTAGCCCCTTTTTTGTCAGCATCGCTAGCCTCTGTGAAAGCATTCGCCCCATCTTTTGTGCCTACATATACGTAAGTTTGCGCTGGGATAATTGTATCTGGTGCACCTAATTTATTGAACGCTGCACCGTATACAACATTAGGAATTACTGTGGAACCAATTTGTAGATTATTATTAGTTTGGCTTTCCACATCAAAATTGATATTCCCTGTGAAAGTCATATCAGGGCCATGATTGATGACTACTACATCCCCTGCTTGAGGAATGATGACAGGGCCTACAGGACCTGCCATAGCTACGCCTGCCATAGATACACCAAGGCAAGCTGTTAATAATGCACGTTTCAAAATAGATTGTTTCATAGATATACTCTCATTTCTCTACTATTCATATACTTGGTTCTAGTCGTATGCCCTATAAGATGCTGTAACAGATTTACATAGATGCACACTAGATATAGATAAAACCAACAATATACTTAATTTTCGATAGTGACATAATCAGATAAACTACGTAATACGTCAATAGCCAATGACCGCGTAGAGGGCGTACAGCGCAACATGCACCGCCCACATGTATCTACAGAGGTCATAACACCTAAGTATTCATAGCCTTCAATGATACGATTGATGAAATTCGTATGTGTAGGATCTATATGAAAGTACACATACGCTTCCTCTCCGGAGGTCGGTAAGTCAGGTACATCTGAAAATGCACCGATAGATTTACTCGGTTCTAAAGCTGTACCACTCATAAAGGCCCTCCTTCAAAGCTACTCCATATATCGCTTACTATTATAATCTAAACACCATTGTTAATGTAACTATTACTCAAATATAAGATTTTTTTTATTAGTATATGTAAACTATTAATCCTCTTTAGGTTTGCACTCACGACGCATCATGGAGTACGGCTCAAGTGGTGTATCCATATAGATACGAACCTTCATTTGTGCATGAGGCGCTACGTCGATTGGATTACCATCTTCGTCTGTCATTTTTTCAATTACAGTTTCTACAAGGTCCCCTTTAGGTTGGCAGAATTCTACTTTATCGCCTACTTTGAAGTTGTTCCGTTGTTCAAGATCAACGTATTTTTCTTCTTCATTGTAGCCCATAACTAAGCCGATGAAGTCATGGCTTTGTGTATTAGTAGATTTGCCATAGTTTTGAGCCGTTTCGTCAGGACGACCTTCTGCAAAGCCATCTGTATATGGACGGTGGGAAATTTTTTCTAATTCTGCAATCCATTCTGGACGAACGTACCAATCTTTACCTTCTTTAAGGTATGCATCAATCGCTGTACGGTATACTTTCGCTACTGTTGCGCAGTAGTGAACAGATTTCATACGACCTTCAATTTTTAGGCTATCTACGCCAGCTTCATATAAATCTGGAATGCGGTGAATCAAGCACAAATCTTTAGAGTTAAAGATATATGTACCATGCTCATCTTCTTCAATTGGATAGTATTCACCAGGTCGGTTAGATTCTACAAGGGAGTATTTCCAACGACAAGATTGAGAGCATTGACCGCGGTTCGCATCGCGATTACCGGTCATGTAGTTAGACAAAAGACAACGGCCAGAATAAGAAATACACATGGAGCCATGTACGAAGGATTCGATTTCAATATCTACATTATCCTTCATTTCTTTAAGGTCTGCTAAAGATACTTCGCGAGCTGCTACGACGCGTGTAGCACCTAGCTCTTTCCACATTTGAACTGTGTGCCAGTTTGTAGTGGAAGCTTGGGTACTCACGTGAAGTTCAAGACCTGGAGCCACGCGTTTAGCAAGGCTAAAAATGCCCATATCAGCAACGATGATTGCATCAACACCGATACTTTCAAGGAATTTCAAATAGTCCTCTAAACCTTCAAAGTCCTCGTTGTGAGGAATGATATTACATGTAACATGGAGTTTTTTACCATGAGCATGTACGAATTCTACAGCCTCCTTTAATTCCTCGTCGGAAAAATTAGAGTTACCTGCGCGCAAGCCAAAACGTTTACCTGCGCAATATACGGCATCCGCACCATAGCGAATCGCCATTTTAAGCTTGTCCATATTCCCTGCAGGACAAAGCAATTCCATAAAATGTTCTGCCATTATTTGTTGTGCCCTTTCCACACACTCACACTCATGCCATCACCCATAGGGTAAATGGTGGTGTTAAACAATTCTTTATTTTCAACATATGTTAAGTATTCTTTTAACCGTTTTACGATAGTTTTGAACCGTTTTGGCGGCTCCTTATCGCCCCTTACATAGCCTCTAAAGAGTACATTGTCCGCAAGGATAACGCCTCCTTCTTTCACATGAGGCAAAATGAGCTCTAATTGCTTTAGATATTGTCCCTTAGGACCATCTAAGAACACTAGATCATATTCCCCAGTGAGTTCCGTTAAGACTTGAGATGCATCGCCTTTCAACAATGTAATTTTATCGGCATAATCGGATTGGTTAATATAATATTTCGCCATTTCGTGACGCACATCATCTAATTCAATAGATGTAATGTGTCCCTCCTCTTTATCGAGTAGCGGAGCCATCAATAAAGCTGAGTAACCAATGGCGGTGCCCACCTCTAACACAGAGGTGGGCCGGTACAAACCTATTAATTCTTCAAATAGATGAACCTCAGATTCACGTAAAATCGGTACATCATTAATCATCGCATAAATACGCTGTTCATTTAAAATATTATTTAAAGTCATGAAAGTAGATTCAATCTCCTACATTATTTATTGCTATTGCCAGTAGGCACGTTGATCGTAGATCGATCAACCGATTCAGCTGGTTTCACTTCAATACGCGGTACCTCTTGTGTACTTGGAGCTACATACGGAGTCGTTTCTGGTGCACGATTAGTAGTCGGTACATAAGTATTATTACTGCTATTACCATTAGATGGAGTAGTTGGTGTAACTTGAGTTGGTGCTTGGTTTTGTGTTGGAGCAGGCGTAGGAGCTGGAACCTCAGCTGCTGGAACAGTTGTTGGCGTGTATTTATACGTAGGTTCGACGTCAACATATTGAGAATCTGCTTCCACCGCTTCTGCAGAACTATAGTTGTAGTCAGGCTCTGTAGTTGCTACTGCTACGTCATAGTTAGGACCTGCTTGTGCGGCAATTTCTGTAGTGGCAGAAGGAGTCGCACTTGTTGCAGTATCTGCACCATAAATCTTATTAACTTCCGCTAAATGCTCTTCGTATGTTTTAGAGAAGTGATTATGACCTTCTTTATCTGCTACAAAGTACAAGTAATCTGTATTTTCAGAATGTAATACTGCGTCTAAAGATTTTTTACCAGGGTTAGCAATCGGTCCTGGTGGTAAACCTTTAGATACATATGTATTATATGGGCTTTGTAGTTGAGTATCACCAATTGTTACGTTTTCTTTTGCGTAACCAAGTACATAGGAAATGGTCGCATCAGATTGTAATGGAATACCATGAGCCAAACGCTTTTTAAACACACCTGCAATAGTAGGACGATCGGCATCAAATAAAGACTCACGTTCAACAATAGATGCTAATGTAACAAAGTCATGAATGCTCATGTGCTGCGCTTGAATTTGTTTCTTTACAGCTGGTGTAAGGTAACGATTCATTTCATCAGCCATCATTTGAATAACTTCTCGAGGTGTAGCCCCCACAGGAATTTCATAAGTACTTGGGAACAAGAACCCTTCCACCGGATATGTAGCTGGTTTTGTACCTTTCATATATGGATATGGTACATAAGTCTTTGCCTCAGCTAAGAAATCCTTTGCTTTCATGATTTGATTTTTTTCAAGAACGATAGCAATGTCACCTACGGTATAACCTTCTGGAATTGTGACACGAATAGATTCTACATGACCTTCTTGTAATAAAGAAATGAGTTCGCGCACAGTTACCTTATTAGGAATTTGGTAGTGCCCAGTTTGGAGCTTGTCATTAGTACCGCTCAAGTACAACCAAAGTTTGAAACCTTGGGTAGAACGGATAAGACCTCTTTCAAAGAGCATATCTGCAATTTCAGAGCCCGTTTGACCCTTTTCAATAACTAAAACTTGGGTACCATCATCTTGAGCGAAGGTATTAGGTATCAGGTATAGTGCACCAAGACCACCGCCAATAATCAATACACCAATAATAGCAAGAATTAGAATATATCTTAAGGCTTTTCTCACGTCCTTGAGTTCCTTTCTGTAACATAACAGTATTTATCACTTTATTATACCATAAACTCTATATTTCCCCTACACAAAAGGGTATTAATCACCTTGTTTCCCTCTGCTTATGTGATATATCAATTATAGTTTTTTGTCATGCTAATAATATGAATGAACACCTTAGTTTATAATTCAATACTAACTATCTCCAAACATAAAAATAGCGCATTGCTCTACGCAATACGCTAGATTTATGTTTAAAGACGATTATTCGTCTTCACCCATTTCTTCATACAATTTTACTAGAGTTTCAAAAACTTCATCTTCTTCATCTAAAGGTACGTATTCTTCTACGCCTTCTTCATTTTTTTCGATGCTAGCCAAGATCATGTATGTGTCATCTTGACCTTCGTGGTCTGCATCTTCGTCTTGTACATGTACAAGAACTGCATACTCACGACCTTCATGGTTTAGAACAACATCTTCTGTGAAGTATTGTTTATTGCCGTTTTCGTCTTCGAATTCTAAATAATACACTTCACCTTCAAAGTTTTGGTCAACCATTGGAAACCCTCCTTGTGGAAAAAAAGATTTATTTATTGAACTGCAAGCGATCTAAGTATCCTTGCAAAATTACAACCGCTGCCATTTTATCAATAACAGATTTACGCTTTTTACGACTTACGTCAGCTGCAATGAGTTGGCGTTCAGCCATAACCGTAGATAACCGCTCATCCCAATATGAAACAGGTAAATCGATGACTTCTTTCATCTTTTCAACGAATTCTTCAGTCTTTTCAGCTCGTTCACCTTTTGTACCATTCATATTCTTCGGCATACCTACTACAAGCTCATGTACTTCATATTCAGCAATGAGTTCTTGTAAGCGATTAAAGTCTTTTTCAAGAGATGTTCTACGAATGGTTTCAATACCTTGTGCAGTCATGAGCAGTGCATCGCTACAGGCAATACCGATAGTGCGGCTGCCCACGTCTAATGACATAATTCTCATTATAATTGTTTAGCCTTTGCGTATTCTTTCAACAATTCCTCAATCAAGTCATCTCGCTCTAAGCGACGAATATCAGAACGTGCATTATTATAACTAGTGATGTACGCTGGGTCACCAGAGATTAGATAACCTAAAATTTGATTGATTGGATTGTAACCTTTTTCTTGAATAGATTGATAAACACGAGTAAGCACTTCTTCTGCTGTCATCGGTTCATCGTCTACTTTACGGAATAGCATGGTTTCATCAGAAACTTTCATCGTATCCCTCCTTTTTATTACATTGGCGGGCTTCACTTGTAAAAGTGAAACCTCGCCTACTATTATACTTGAATCAAAGGTACATAGTCATTAACTTTTTATGCATTATGAATTTTTTCTATAACAGGTAGAAATATAATTATAAAATTATATGCCTATTGTAATATAGATGTTAATTCATCACCACCAGCTTTTAATGCTTGCATCAATTTAGCTGGTTCCTTACCGCCTGCTTGAGCCATATCTGGACGACCGCCGCCATTACCACCAGCTACTTGAGCCGCAGCTTTTACGATGTTACCAGCTTTTGCACCTTTAGCAACAACGTCTTTAGATACTTTACATACAAAGTTAACTTTATCGTCACCCATAGCAGCACCTACGAGGACTACGCCAGAGCCATTTAATTGATCAAGGCCCATATCCGCTAAGTCACGTAATTCATCGATAGAGGATGCTTTTACAGCAGCCGCTACAAATGCAACATCGCCAATCATGACTTTACCAGCAATGATATCCGCAGCACCTGCAGCAGAAACTTCTTTACGAATTTGTTCTAATTCTTTAGCAGTTTCTTTAGCTTCTGCCAACACTTGATGTAGACGTTCTTCTACTTGAGGTGCTTTAGTTTTAAGCTCGCCCGCCATGCGTTCGATGGTCAAACGATCTTGTTTAGCTGCATCGAGAGCTGCACGACCAGTAATAGCTTCAATACGACGTACGCCGGAACCGATACCAGCTTCAGAAGTTAAACGGAAGGAGCCTACGAAGGCAGTATTGCCTACGTGAGAACCGCCGCATAGTTCAACGGAGAAGCCTGGAACCTCTACAACGCGAACTACGTCGCCATATTTATCACCAAAGAGTGCCATCGCACCTTTTTCTTTTGCTTCGTCCATGGACATTTCAGCAATAGCAAGATCAGTAGCTTTAAGTACCTCTTCATTTACAAGGGCTTCGATTTGATCAAGTTCCTCTTGTGTTACAGGAGAGAAATGAGTGAAGTCGAAACGCAAGTAATCTGGCGTTACTAAAGAGCCAGCTTGGTTAACATGGTCGCCTAAAATTTGTTTCAAAGCCGCATGTAACAAGTGAGTTGCTGTATGGTTACGAGCCATTGCAGATCGACGGTTTGTATCTACTTCAAGAGCTACATCATCCCCTTCAGAGATGGAGCCTTCTACAACAGTACCGATATGGTATACTGTGCCTTCAGGTAAGCGTTTTGTGTTATGAACCTCTACTTTACCCATTGGGCCCACGATGAAGCCTGTATCGCCTAATTGACCGCCCCCTTCTGCATGGAATGGAGTTGTGCGTACGATAATCGTAATTTCATCACCGTCAGCAGCTGTTTGTAAACGCTCAGCACCTTTACCTACCATCAATACAGAAGATGCTTTAACAGACTCATCTTCAAGAAGTTCTTCGTCTTTCAAGAAAGTAATGTCTGGTGTTGCTACCTTCGCATCTTCTTTAACACGAGCTTCACGAGCGCGTTCACGTTGCTCTTTCATAGCAGCTTCGAAGCCCTCATGATCGATTGTAAAACCACGTTCAGATGCGATTTCCTCTGTTAATTCCCAAGGGAATCCATAAGTATCATATAATTTGAATACTTCAGAACCAGGAACTACAGTTGCTTTTTCAGCAGCCAATGTGTCGATCAAGGAGTTCAATAACTCAAGACCTTGTTCCAATGTTTGGTTAAAGCGTTCTTCTTCGTTTTGAACTACCCGTTTAACGAAGTCTTTCTTCTCAGAAATGGATTTAATACCAGGGCCAAGAATATCTACTACTACATCAACTAGCGGTGTTAAGAAGATACCCTCAATACCTAATAATCGACCATGACGTACAGCACGGCGCAAAATGCGACGCAATACATAACCGCGACCTTCGTTGGATGGCAATACACCATCGGAAATCAATGCCGTTACAGCACGAGCGTGGTCAGCAATAACTTTCAAAGATACATCGGTATTAGGATTATCGTTATAAGTAACACCAGCACGTTTTGCAGTAGCTTCGATAATTGGATAAATCAAATCTGTTTCGAAGTTAGTTCTGCAACCTTGCAATACAGAAGCCAATCGCTCAAGACCAGCGCCTGTATCGATGTTTTTATGTTGTAATGGCTCATAGGAACCATCTGGCATTTTATTAAATTGAGTAAATACAAGGTTCCAGATTTCAAGGTAGCGATCGCAATCACAGCCTGGTGCACAGTTAGGATCATCACAACCATGTTCAGGACCTTGGTCAAAGAAGATTTCGCTATCTGGACCACATGGGCCTTCACCGATTTCCCAGAAGTTGTCTTCTAAGCGAGAAATGTGGCTTTCTTCTACTCCACACTCTTTATGCCAAGTATCATATGCCTCTTGGTCATCTGGATATACAGTAACGTATAATCTATTTTTATCGAGTTTAATAACCTCAGTTAAGAACTCCCATGCCCAATGGATAGCTTCTTTTTTGAAGTAATCACCAAAAGAGAAGTTACCAAGCATTTCAAAGAATGTATGGTGACGCGCTGTGCGGCCTACGTTCTCAAGGTCACCTGTACGCATACATGTTTGGCTTGTTGTAATACGATGACAAGGAGGTACCAGTTTACCTGTAAAGAAAGGCTTTAATGGCGCCATACCTGCCCCGATCAATAATAAAGATGGATCATTTTCTGGTATAAGAGAAAAAGTATCTAATTTTAAATGTCCTTTACTTTCAAAAAACTGCAAATATGCTTGACGCAGCTCATTACCCTTCATGTGTATATTCCTCCTAAAATTATTTACTCTTCATTATATCGTAAAAACGACATAAAATCTATTAAAAACATTGAGATTATGCGGAATTTACCGACTTTCACAATAGCAAATACAAGGATAAAATTCAATATTTCTAGAAATGAGAAAAAGAGGTTATACAAATCAACAGAACTTAATTGATTCGTATAGCCTCTTTTATAGCTAGTTATTAAATTAGCGCACAACGCGTTTCGCGCCGATGTAGCGTTCGCCCCAATATCCTGTATCAAGGTCTGCTACTGCAACACCACGACTGGAAGTGGCGCTGATGAACTTGCCATCACCAATATAGATACCGGAATGAGATGGACCTGGCTCATATGTTTCGAAGAATACCAAATCCCCTGCTTTCAAGTTCGCACGAGAAACCTCAACACCTACGTTATATTGTTCGTCCGCCAAACGAGGTAAGGAAATACCTTGTTTTTCGAATACATATTTAACGTAACCAGAGCAGTCGAAACCACTTGGAGTCGTACCGCCAAATACATATGGTACACCACGGTATTTGTCAGCTTCTGCCAAGATAGCGTGAATGCTGCTAGGTGTTTCATTTTTCGCAATATTGTTTAGTTTAACGTTTTTGCCATTAATGGATTGACCAGCAATACGACGAGATGTCGCATTATTGTTTGTGAAAGCGGATTTCGTTGCTACTGCTTTAGTCGCTGCATTTTGAGTCAATACTGCCTTCGTAGAACGAGGAGCACCCATCAATGCGTTATACGTAGCAGGACCTACGATACCGTCCACTGGAAGGCCACGATCTTGTTGGAACAGACGAACTGCCCATTTCGTTTCCTTACCATATACACCATTTTTGTCTGTAGCATTATAACCGTGCTTAATTAGTTGTTGTTGAACCGCTGTAACACTTTTGCCCTTATCACCATATTGTAATGTTGTTGCGCCAACCATGGCTGTTGTGGCACACACAAAAGTTAATGTTAATGCCGTTATTTTAACCTTACTATATTTTGACTTCATATGCTTCCTTTCCAACCTTTTAAAGTAAGTTATTTATTCAAAATATACTAACCGTCTATTTATTTGCATCTACAAATACAGCTAGTCTTCTTTGCGTTTGTGAGTATAAGTCTCTGCTGCCATAAATACATCTGCACTACTAGGTCCGAGTAACGGAGCCTCTTCATGCTCTTCAAAATTTATAGCTGACTTAACCCAATACAAAGGCCGTTGCTTCACCTCTTCAAAAATACGACCTACATACTCGCCAATAATTCCCAGTCCGACGAGTTGAATCCCTCCAATAAACAAAATGGATACGCCTAACGTAGTCCACCCATTCAAGGCTTGTCCTGTAATGTATACATACAACAGATGTAAGATAAGCAAGAAGCTCATACCACCACAGAGTACACCTACATATAAAGCGGCCCGTAAAGGAACCCTTGAAAAGGCTGTTACCCCATCGAGAGCAAATCGAATCATTTTGCGTACACTAAACTTTGAAACCCCTGCAAATCGAGGTGGAGCTACAAAGTGCAACTCAGCTTGTCTATACCCTAAGGCTCCAACAATACCGCGCAAGAAACGACCATGTTCTCTAAACCGTTTCAACGTGCCTAATGCTTTACTATTCATGAGGCGGAAATCAGATCCACCTTCCACAATAGGAACATCAGCCATCTTGTTCATTAGCTTGTAATAATACTTAGACGTGAAAGATTTAGCCCAACTAGCGTCCTCAGTTGAATCTCGAATGGTGCGCACCACATCGTACCCCGATTCCCATAACCGAACGAGTTCAGGAATCAATGCCGGTGGATGCTGCATATCACCGTCCATTGTAATAACTGCATCGCCATGAGCATAATCAAGACCACACGTAAGTGCTGTCTGATGCCCAAAATTACGAGCAAGCAATAGCACTTTTACATGTTTATCGTTGTATGCAATTTCACGTAATATCATAGCTGACGAATCACTAGATCCATCATCTACGTAGATTAGTTCATAATCGTACGTGAGACCTGACATAACATCAGTGATGGCTTCATAGAAAATTGCTATGTTTTCCTCTTCGTTATATACAGGTACTACAATAGAAAGTAACATAAATCCTCCAAAGTATTTTACTCACATATTTTATGTTAATTAGTAAATTAAGGCAAATTATTAAGGTTAACAATAGACAAAATTCTACTTATAAACCCAGTAATTAAGCTATTCTTTAAGAAATTACTAAAAACATGCTTCATTTAGCTTATATATAAGTATAGCAAATTAATAACACATATATTTATTTAAAATTTTACTCAATACAGCTAATTATAAAATAATTTTATTTCTCCACTAAATTAAGGAATAATGATTATTTCTACTTTTATAAAGTATTAATCAAAATATCCGATGTATTTTTGTTATTAAACGCATCAAAACACCCTTATTTCATTTTATATTCATATAAAATTTAGTTATTTTATTAATTTAGCCCCACTATTATGAATTAAAATTTTTATTCCACAAAACTCTCTTAAAAGAAAAGAGGCTTTATATAATAATACAATTTCATAACTTTTACAATGATACATGTTTCACTTATACAAAAATACATGTTTCACTTATATAAAAAGGCCACAAATGAAAAGGAGGCCCAACATAAAATGGATCCCCAAATCATGTTTAATTTGGGAATCCACTTCAAAGGTCCTTTTCTGTTATAGTCCTGCAGCATCAATCCAGGATTGTAAATCCTCTTCTGCCATTTCCATATCTTCTTCGTACGCACCAGCAACAACAGGATATTTTGCTACCTCTACAGTGTGCAAAATTGAGTCATCGCGACCATTTTTAAAGGTACCAATCCAAATCCCTGAGAATTGAGATTCATACCACTCTACAGGTTGATCAGTTTCATTAAAACTAATTGTAATATGACCACGTCCAAGGGTTTCTAATACTTCCACTTGTTCTTCCTCTGTAAGGCCTGTTTTTTCAATATAAATAGAATAGGTTTCACCAGTCTCACGTAAGTTTTTAAGAGCTAAACGCAATTCATTTAATACAGCCCTTACATTGTTGTAATTTTCAATCATATATACTCCTATAATTTCGGTTCTACTTGTACGCCCCATTGTCGAAGTACATTAAGGACACGGTCTTTTACCTCTGGTAAGGCCCGTTGAACAACCTCGCTTAGTTCAAAACCAATCTCAAGGGATTCTGGCTCTACACCAATGACTACAGCATCCTCTAGAGGCTCCTCTTGAATGGCGCGGATACGTAAAATATCTTGCATACCTACTTCATGCACAGAAATATGCTCAGTAAAATATTGCTCTAACTCTTTATGAAGGAACTCATAAACTGTTCCAGGCGGTTCCCCTCCATTAATTGCATCTACGAGAAGGATTTTCTTCATACCTCTCATATAGGTCAGTAATTCCATCCCCATAGTGCCACCATCTATAATGGTAATGGCAGGTGTAAAAGTAAAAGACTCTTTTAAGTCTTTTACAACATGTACTCCAAGCCCTTCATCGGTAAGTAATATATTCCCTACTCCAAGCAGAACAATTTCATTATTTCCATCATCATAAAGGCTACTTAAATCAATACGCGGACCCTCAGAGTCCGCGTATTGTTCCAAGCCACTGATGAAGTCAGTACTTGTATCAGTCATCATTCTTTAATTCTCTTTCTTTTGGATCGTCAGGATTGCTTGGACGATACGTAGTGAAGGATGGTTTATCAATACGTTCACCACGACGGCGTTTACCATTGAGGTCCTCAATATCAATTGGATCGTGAGCATAGTATTTCATACCAGAAACCATAGCTGATACCTCTCCAGATTCTTCCATAACGTCTTCTCGGAATGCCATGTACACATGCACAATTGTGAAGAACAAGAAGCCCCAAGCAATGTAGTGATGGATTATATGAATATTATATTCCCCACCAAATAGGCCAACTAAAGGAGACAAAAGAGTGCCTAAGAAGCCATTCGGATCGATCATAGCGTACATGGTAGCACCTGTAACGATTTCAAAGAAGAACATAATATATACCATCAAATAGGCCGTTCTCGCCAAAGAGTTACGAATCCAATGATGTTCATGTTTTTGAGGAATCATCAAATAGTGCAATGTAGTTTCTTTAAGACCATACCAATATCGTTTTTGGCTGAATTTAGGTAATAATCTATCACCACGATTAAAGAAACCTGCAGCAATACGGAAAATAAAGGAGAATGTTAAAATTGCCCCTGCACCGAAATGAATTCGGCGCATAGTCTCCATAGAAAACCAACCATCAATTGCAAAGGTTGGCTCCGGATTACCTGTTATGGCAGCAAAACCTGGGTCACCAATATATAGACCCGTCCAGAATAAAGCTGTTACGCTAAGTACCATAGTCCAGTGGAAGATGCGCAGCCATAAACTAAATACGACATACGCCTTTTTGTCAGTATGTATTAACATAAGTCCACCACCCTTTATTTACACAATGCATCAGTATTGACGGAAACGATTTTTTCGCCTTTTTTATTGTATAAATGGGTTGCACAGGCAAGACATGGGTCGAAGGAGTGAATAACCTTCAAAATCTCAAGTGGTTTATCTGCAATTTTTACTTTTGTATCAATCATGGAATCTTCGTATGCACCATGTTCATTAGCTGCAGTCTTAGGACATGCATTCCATGTGGACGGTACGATACATTGATAGTTTGCAGAGCGACCATCTTTGATGTGGATCCAGTGACCCAAACCACCACGAGGCGCATCTACAAGGCCAACGCCTTTTGCATCTTTTTCCCATGTATTTGGTTCAAACTTAGTCATATCTGCTACTGCAGTATCACCATTTTTGATATTGGATACAAGTTTATTAAAGAAGTATTGGCTAATATTTGCTGCTACTTGTGCATCAAGACCACGACATGCTGTACGACCTACCATAGTTGTCATCCATACATGTGCAGGTACACCCAATACTTGGGACACTGTATCGATTTGACGAACAATCATAGCTTCTGCCCAAGTAGGTTCTTTAATAATACCTTGTTTTACTTTTGTATATACAACGATATATTTTGCTAATGGACCCACCTCTGCAGTTTTACCTTTGAAAGTTGGGGATTTAATCCAAGAGTATTTTTTATCTTCGTCAAGATACTCCCATTTCTCTTTAGTACCAGATTTAGGACCTGTGAATTTAGGATCTGTAACACCATCAATAGGATGAAGTGTTTTCGTACCATCTGGATATGTGAACCAAGAGTGGTCAACCTCTTCACTAAGGTATTGAGGATCCATGAAATCCTTACCTTCCAGTGGGATAAATGTAGCTTTATCTACGCCTAATGCAAAGTTTTCTACTACACCATTAGAACGAACAATACATTTTTTATGGTAGTCACCATCAGAAGTACCTGTATAAGTATCGTCAGGATAGTCACCATAAGACATAACGCGTTTTTTCGCAAGACCACCGCCATCAATCATGCCTTTTTCTACGTACATTTTGCCGATAGCTAAAAGATCGGGTACATAGAAGTTATCTACCAAGTCTTTAGCCAATGCAATAGATTGTTCCACTGCAGCAAGACGTTGCGTATTGATAGGCGCATTCATATCATTCATGGAGATAGCGCATGGCATACCACCAATGATGTAATGTGGATGAGGGTTTTTACCACCAAATACAACATGAGGAATTACGATATCACGTTGACGGTCAAGAATATTCAAATAATGGGATACAGCCATCAAATGAACCTCAGGTGGTAATAAATTATAATCTGGATGATCCCACCATTGAGCAGAGAAAATACCTAATTGGCCAGATTCAACAATTTTCTTAACCTTTTGTTGTACTGCTGTAAAATACGCAGTAGTTGCTTTAGGGAACTCCTTAGGATATGCAGAATCTTTAGATGCTGTTTCTGCCGGAGCTAAACCACTAATATTATAAGTAGCTAATACGTCATTTTGTAATTGCGCTGTTTTAGCTGGATCTGCACTAAGAGCCGCTACAGGGCTAACCCAGTCAAGAGCATGTAAGTGATAGAAATGCACGATATGGTCATGTACATCTAAACAGCTATGCATAATATTGCGGATATAGTTCGCATTCTTAGGAATCGTAATACCTAATGCATCCTCTACAGCACGTAAAGATGCTAAAGCATGTGTTGTTGTACATACGCCACAAATACGTTGTACAAAGGCCCATAAGTCACGAGGGTCACGGTTTTTTGCAACGAGCTCGATACCACGCCAAGCAGTACCAGAAGACAATGCGTCCTCTACCTTACCACTTGCTTCATCAACTTTTATTTCTACCCGTAAATGACCTTCAATACGGGAAATCGGATCTACTACTACGCGTTTCATTAGTGACCTCCTCCATTATTATGCTTCATTTCATCCCATAAACCTTGTTCTTTCAAGCGTTTTTCCTCTTGAATATCAAGATATTTATTGCGAATAAGGGTTGCAGCACCATGAGCAATAACCGCTGTAGTAGCGCCAACAGCAGCTACAGTACCAATTGTATCAGCAGTTGTAATGGTATTCGCTAATGGAATGTCAGGTAAGCGTTTATAGAATACGTCATTATCCCAGAAGCCCTTTTCAGAGCAACCAATACAGCCGTGACCGGATTGAATTGGATAGGACAAACCATTCCACCAACGCAAGTTACCACAAGAATTATATGTTTGAGGTCCACGACAACCTACTTTGTACAAGCACCAACCAGATTTGGATGCATCATCGTCAAATTTTTCAACGAATAGACCAGAGTCAAAGAAGGCACGACGGTAGCAAGTATCGTGAATACGATTGCCATAAAATTGTTTAGGACGACCTTGTGCATCAAGAGGTGGAATTTGACCGAACAATGCATAGTGCATTACTACACCAGTCATAACCTCTGGAATCGGAGGACAGCCAGGAACTTTAATAATTGGTTTACCAGATACAACAGAAGATACAGATACTGTGTTTGTTGGATTTGGTTTAGCCGCTTGGATACCACCCCAAGAAGCACAAGAACCATATTCGATGATCGCTGCAGCCCCTTTAGCCGCTTCTAACAAGGATTGTTTAAATGTACGACCACCTACAGTGCAGTAAACACCATCTTCGTCAAGTGGCACGCCACCTTCAACCGCCAAGATATATTTACCAGCTTTTTCTTTGATGATTTTTTCTAGATGTTCCTCTAACGGTGCACCAGAGGCAGCAGATAAAGTATCATCATATTCAAGAGAAATCATGTTCAAAATAACATCAGAGGTAAATGGAGAGGATGAACGGATAAAAGATTCACTACAACCAGTACATTCATGACCATGTAACCAAATTACCGTAGGCAATTCAGTTGTTTCAGCAGCCTTAACAACGGTGTCTAACATCGTTGGTGGTAGACCTAAAATGGCGGTGAGTGCTACACAGGATTTCATAAATGTGCGTCGACTCAAACGGCGCTCTTGGAAGAGTGTCCATAGACTGTTTACACGATTCTTCACGGAATATAGCCTCCTTACAACAACTTTGCGCAATATATGTATATTACTTAATAAACTACAACGATATGATAGAATCATTTTTATAAGCTTAATTTATCAGACGATAAAGTTAAAAATACATGATAACAATCACATTCTTATTACTTTATTATAACACTTTATAAAACTAATAACTATAGAATTTAAGCAAAAAAGCTGTATATAAGAGGTAATTTCTCTTATATACAGCTCTGTATGCTATGTTTTTGTAATTTTTAACAGTTATTAGCCTGTTACATGATTTCCTTAATTAGGGCCTCAAGCACGTCAGCTTTTTTGTAACCTACAAGGGAATCAAGCATTTTGCCATCACGGAAGAATACCATGGATGGAATGCCATCGATGTCTTCTTTCAACAAAACGCCACGAAGATTTTTATCTTCTGCATCAACACTGAAGAATTCTACTTGCCCTTCGAAGCGTTCTGCTACTGCTTCTACCTCTGGACGCATAACAGTGCAAGGTTCGCACCAAGCAGCCCAAAAATCAACAATAGCTAAACCTTTAGAGCCAAGTACTTTTTCATCAAATTCTTGTACACTAGTAATCGCTGTAATTGCCATGAAGTTCTCCTAACAAAGATCTACAATCTTATATACTACTATAAATTATATCTTAAATATGGAAGCAAGCAATCAATAAGCCGAGTTCTGTTCCGCTTGCGCGGTGACGATTATCTTTCTAGGCGTACAGTCGCCTGCACGCTCGAGCGACACAACCCGGAAGGTAGGCGGGACCACCCTTAACCCTTCCCTATTCGGTCTTGCTCCGGATGGGGTTTACCGAGCCAGCCTGTTACCAGACTGCTGGTGAGCTCTTACCTCACCTTTCCACCCTTACCACTGACGTGGCGGTTTCCTTTTCTATGGCACTTTCCCTAAGGTTACCCTCGCCAGACGTTATCTGGCATCCTGCCCTATGGAGCTCGGACTTTCCTCGAGTCCTATGGACTCGCAACCGTCTTTCATACTTGCTTCAATTCAGTTTATCATAGCTAAGCTATTTGTTGCAAGAAAATGCAATATTATAAAAAGAAGAAATCATTCTGCTCTGTGAAAGCTTGAACAGGAATAGAAAGACCTGTTCCGAGCAAATAGTCCCGCAAACCATCAGCTACAATAGATTCTGTACCAAAATGCCCTGCATCAACTACAAGGAGTCCTAACTCCTTAGCCATTTGGGCCTCATGATACTTCACATCACCTGTAATATATGCATCCACATGCAATCGAGCCGCATCTTTAATAAATTCAGCACCAGCTCCGGAGCATAACGCAATAGATTGAATCTCCTTAGGTCCAATACCTGCTAAGCGAATATTTGCCAATGGTAAAGCTTCTTGTACCCATTCACGGAAGGTATCCAAATTTAATGCATTTGGCAAGCGGCCAACTCTACCTAAATACTGAGTAGATGCTGTAGGAGATACTAAGGACACCACTTCATAAGCCACTTCTTCATAAGGATGTGCTGCTTTCATAGACTCAATCACTTGGCTTAAATGAGTACCATCAACGATAACATTCACTTGTACCTCAGGTGCTACCGTTAAAGCACCTGCTTCACCGATGACAGGATGAGACGCTTCATTACCGATGAAGCGACCTTCACCGTGAAGACTAAAGCTACAGTACTCATAGTTGCCAATTTTTCCTGCCCCTGCGGCCCCCATAGCATGACGAACCACATCAGCAGAGCTTTCAGGTACAAAGGTAGTCACCTTATATAGCACTTCTTCACCAGTTTTAACAAAACCTTTTATGTCAATAAGACCTAATTGATTTGCCAACATATCATTAAGACCACCTGGTGCGATATCGAGATTTGTATGAGCACTATAAACGGCAATCTTATGCTGAATCAACTGATTAATCATACGACCTTGCACCGTATCGCATGATAACTGTTTTAAACCTTTAAAGATTAATGGGTGGTGGCTAATAATCATATTGTAGTTATGCTCAATAGCATAGGCTATAGCTTCCGCTGTAACATCTAAGGTCGTTAATACACCTGTAACCACTGTATTACGATCACCTACCATAAGACCTACATTATCCCATGATTCAGCATAGGAACGCGGTGCTAATTGTTCCATCAATGAAATAACATGTTGAACCGTTGTCATATAACTCACTTCCTTTTATCTATTTTCTAAAAGACTACAAAGAAATGCCACTTCAGCATCTAGTTCCTTATATTTATCGGTATGACTCAATTTATCAGTCATACCATCTAGTGCACATTGGCGTTGGTAAATCAAATAGTCAATGTATTTCTTCCAAAGAGGTGGACGTTCCTGTTCAAGAAGAGCCCCCACAGACCACAATAAGGATTCTTCAGGCAATGCGGCATACACATTTTCTTGAATTGGTGTACCAGTATACTTTTCTACACAATCTTCGCGAATCGCTAAAAATGCAGTATATAATTTACCTGCATCTTCAACGATAATTTCAAGAACGATAACATAGCCTTTTTGCACCATATACTGACGCAATTCTTTTTGCCCATTTTGTGGTTGTAACACGTAGAACTCTAATGCTTCAGGTCCTGCATCTACAATATCGCGCATCAAAAAGCCGCCCATACCACAGCAGATGGCACCATTTAGCTCGCCTTTCTGCGTTACCTTTAGACCATCCCCAAAACGGCAATCTACCTTAGACTCAAGCCCACGGGACTTAACATATTCTTTTGCTGACTCTAACGGTCCTTTATGCACATCCCCAGCGATGACAAATTCAGCACGACCACGATTAATGAGTTCTACCGCTAAGTAGCCATGATCAGTACCGATATCTGCAATAGCATGAGCCTTTGGCACGATTGAAAACACCGCTTCCAAGCGGTCCATCATAGGTCTAGGTTCCATAATATCCTCTACTATTAGTATATAAAAATAACCGCCCTTGAATTCTCAAGGACGGTAGATATCAACATAATTGGTGGGCCCACCTGGGTTCGAACCAGGGACCGACCGGTTATGAGCCGGTTGCTCTACCCCTGAGCTATAGGCCCACAGTTAGTTTCTAGCTTATTAATTATACCGAATAGGCTAGTACTAAGTCAAGGTACACCGCATTTCTATAACTGTTTCATAAGCATAAAACGATGAATCATATCTTTATTTTAACACAAAAGGGCTGTAACACAGTGTTAAAGAACACTGCATTACAACCCTTACGAGATTCTTTATCTTATAAGAAGTCTTTGATTTTATCGCGTTTACCGCGATTACGCAATTTAGTAAGCGCCTTACCTTCGATTTGGCGGATACGTTCACGAGTAACATTGAAGTGTTGACCCACTTCTTCTAATGTACGAGGTTTACCATCCTTCAAACCAAAGCGCAAGATCAATACTTGTTGCTCACGATCCGTTAAGCATGTAAATACATCTTCAATTTGCTCTTGCAACAAGATGTAACTAGCTGCATCATCTGGAGCAATTGCATCTTGGTCTTCGATGAAGTCCCCTAAATGGGAATCTTCTTCTTCACCAATTGGAGTTTCCAAGGATACTGGCTCTTGTGCGATTTTTTGAATTTCACGCACGCGCTCTACAGTAATCCCCATGCCTTCCGCAATTTCCTCTGGCAATGGTTCGCGACCTTTATCTTGCAATAACTGACGAGAAATACGAATCAATTTATTAATTGTTTCTACCATATGTACAGGAATACGAATCGTACGAGCTTGGTCCGCAATAGCACGCGTAATCGCTTGACGAATCCACCATGTAGCATATGTGGAGAATTTGTAACCTTTTGTATAGTCGAATTTATCAACCGCTTTAATCAGACCAAGGTTACCTTCTTGAATCAAATCCAAGAATAACATACCACGACCTACATAGCGTTTTGCGATACTTACAACTAAGCGCAAGTTAGCATCTACCAATTTTTTCTTAGCCTTTTTGGCAAGTTGAATATCTTTATATGTAGCATCTTCTGCTGCGCCAGCTTCAATTTGCTTTGCTAAAACGATTTCTTCGTCCGCAGAAAGCAAAGGAACACGACCAATCTCTTTGAGGTACATACGCACTGGGTCATCGATATTAACACCAGAGTCTACGCTTAAGTCGATGGAGATACTCTTCTCGCTAACAACCTCTTCAGCATCTTCTTCTGGTACGATTGGATTTTCATCTACATCTTCTGCATCGATGTCAGCTATAACCTCAATATTTAATTTACCTAAAGTGGTATAAATGTCATCTAATTGTTCTGCAGTGATTTCCGCCTGCTCATGAAGAGCATCTGAAATCTCGGATTGTGTCAACACACCGGTCTTACGGCCTTTTTCAAGAAGTTGTTCCACAATCTCCTCTATTTGACTTTTTTGTACTTTCTTAGCCACAGCGCTCTCCTTTTTATAGTATTGTTTACTTAGACCATTCTCTAATTAAATTCTGTATTTCCTGACATTTATGTAATTCGCTAATAAACGTCGAATCTCCTGCCCGTTTTAGTTGATCCGCCATAATTGAATGCGCTTTATACTGTTCACGCAATGAATGGAGCCTTATCTTGCGGATTAATCCAGGCACTTGCACCTTATATTCATCGTCACTCATCACAACCAATCTAGAGTAAATATCATACTCTGACGGCGTTAAAACAGACTGAATTGCTGTTTCATCCAGATGACCTTCAGTCTTGTATAAGGAGAAAATCTTTTCTATTATACATCGATATTCACTTTTTTGAAAGTCTTCTATCGGCAAATAGCTCATCATATGAGATAATATTTCCCCATCAGTGAAAGCTAAGGACAATAATTTTTCCGCATCCCCCTTAGGTAAATCCTGTGTTGGCAAAGGTGCTGATGCAGTATCTACTAATTCAATTTGTCCTTTTTTCACATAATCTCGGAAGTATCTAAATATGCTACTATTATCAAGCCATAGTGGCAGTGCCAATGTTTTTAATGCGTCATCTCGCTGTGTTTGACTATCTATATTTGCAATATATGGGAACACATCAGCCATAACGGCTTGTTTTCCTTCAGTATCGTTTGTATCGTGCTTAATTAAAGACTCACTCAATAAATAGTCAAGAGGCTTCACAGCCTTTGCAACTAAGTCTTTAAATGCCTGCCCACCATGATTACGTATATAATCATCAGGATCTTTTCCATCTGGCATGGCGAGAACACGCACCTTAAAGTCTGTATTTTGTAATAATTCAATGGCCCTAGCAGCCGCTTGGCGTCCAGCACCATCCATATCATAGGCTAGTACAATTTCATCAGCCTGTCTCATCAAGATATGACCATGATCTCTTGTATAAGCAGTCCCTAAAGAGGCGACCACATTCGTAACGCCATGGTTATGGGCTGATATAACATCCATATACCCTTCTACGAGAATGGCTTGTCTCTCCTGACGAATCGATTTGTACGCCTTATCAAAAGCAAATAGTATTTTACCCTTTTCGAAGATAGATGACTCTGGGGAGTTTAAATATTTTGGTGTACTGTCATCCATGACACGACCACCGAACGCAACTACTCGCCCTTTACCATCCATGATAGGAAACATAATACGATTTCTAAAGAAATCATAGAATTGTCCCTTCTGGTTTTTACGTACCAAATTCAACTCTAATAAAATTGAATCATCAATACCGCGCTCATGGAAGGCACGATATAACTTGTCCCAACCATCAGGGGCAAATCCAAGCTTGAACTGTTCTATGGTTTCCTTCGTAAGTCCCCGCTTCTTCAAATAATCGAGCCCCACCTTTCCCATAGAGGTTTGCGTGAGACAGTTATGGAAAAATGTGGCTGCTAAATCACAAGCTTCATATAGTTTTTTACGCCTTTCATCTCGAGCTCGCTGCTCAGGTGAAAGCTTCGCCTCTGGCAATGGAATATTAGCTCGGTTGGCTAGCCGTTCTAGTACCTCTACAAAGGTTAAATGTTCTAACTCCATAAGAAATTTAATAACATTTCCCGATGCATGGCAACCAAAGCAATAATAAAAACCCTTTTCAGGGGCAACGCTAAAGGATGGCGTTTTTTCATTATGGAAAGGACAACAACCCCAATAGTTCTTGCCGCGTTTCTTTAAGGCTATATGCTCGGATATAACTGATACAATATCATTAGCATCTTTGATTTGTTCAATCAATTCATTTTCAAAATATCGACTCATAGCCAACGCCTCCTTCCCCATATATATATTAATTCGATATACAAATAAAAAATCCTCTATTTGTAAAAGATTTTAATCAGTTAAATTATTAAAATAGTATAAAACCCATATACGAATCATAGGAATCCTTATCTATCAAGCTAAAATACATAAGGATTCCTATACGCCGTATTAAACAATACCATTACCAATATTTTGATAACAATAGGCTGCAATGATAACATTGCAGCCTATACTTATCGCTTATTGCATA
Organism: Veillonella sp. S13053-19; assembly: GCF_002959835.1. Classification (NCBI taxonomy): domain Bacteria; kingdom Bacillati; phylum Bacillota; class Negativicutes; order Veillonellales; family Veillonellaceae; genus Veillonella; species Veillonella sp. S13053-19. The sequence continues at coordinate 103,474 of NZ_PPDA01000015.1, forward strand.
TTATTTTGCGTAATCCACAACGCGAGTTTCACGAATAATTACGACCTTGATTTGGCCTGGATATTCGAGTTCAGACTCGATGCGTTTTACGATATTCCGAACGAGTAATGTAGACTCAGCTTCATCAATCTTATCCGGTTTTACTACAACGCGAATCTCACGACCGGCTTGAATAGCAAAGCATTTTTCAACGCCTTCGAAGGATTCAGCGATTTCTTCCAATTTAGATAAACGTTTCAAGTAGTTTTCTAATGTTTCTCGACGCGCTCCTGGACGAGCTGCGGAGATAGCATCAGCAGCAGCTACTAATACAGCCTCAACACTTTGGAACTCTTCATCACCATGATGAGCACCAATACAGTTGATTACTGCTGCGCTTTCACGATATTTACGAGCTACATCAACACCGATTTGAACATGAGAGCCCTCAAGTTCACGGTCCAATGCTTTACCGATATCATGAATTAAGCCACCTCGTTTAGCCAATGTTACATCACAGCCAAGTTCAGCTGCCATTAAACCTGCTAAATGAGATACTTCGATGGAATGTTTCAATACGTTTTGACCGTAACTAGTACGATATTTCAAACGACCTAAGATCTTAACGATTTCAGGATGTAAGCCGTGAACATCAGCTTCAAATGTCGCTTGTTCACCAGCCTCTTTAATAGTTTGGTCCACCTCTTTACGAGCCTTACCAACCATTTCTTCAATACGAGCTGGATGGATACGACCGTCTACAATCAATTTTTCCAATGCAATACGAGCCACTTCACGACGAATTGGATCGAAGCCGGAAAGAATAACTGCTTCTGGTGTATCATCGATAATCAAGTCAATACCTGTTAATGTTTCAAGTGCACGAATATTGCGGCCTTCACGACCGATAATGCGACCTTTCATTTCATCATTAGGCAATGCCACTACGGATACGGTAGTTTCCGCTACATGGTCAGCTGCGCAACGTTGGATTGCAGAGGAGATAATTTCTTTCGCTTTTTTCTCCGCTTCATCCTTAGCTTGCTGTTCCATTTCCTTAACCATAATCGCCGTTTCATGACGGATTTCTTGTTCTACATTCGTTAACAAGATATTTTTCGCTTCTTCGAAAGTCATGCCAGAAATGCGTTCCAATTCTGCCATTTGTTTTTCGTACAAAGCTTCTACCTTTTCACGGCTTTGGACTAATTCAGCTTCTTTGCGATGTAAAGCTTCCTCTTTGTGTTCAATATTGTCTAATTTTTTATCCAAAGATTCTTCTTTTTGAAGAATACGGCGTTCCATACGTTGAAGTTCAGAACGACGCTCTTTATTTTCTCGTTCCACATCGGAACGGAGCTTATGAATTTCTTCTTTCGCTTCTAATAAAGCTTCTTTCTTTTTAGACTCAGCTGTGCGCTCACCGTTAGCGATGATGCGTGCAGCTTCTTGCTCAGCTTGATTCAGTTTTCCTTCAGCAATATTTTTTCTAAAAAAATAGCCTGCCCCTAGTCCAATCAGTACCATTACCACTGCAATTAGACAATACTCTAAAATATGTCCCACATCCTCTAAAATCTGTCTCACCTCCTCTTAAATTCTCAAAATCGAGCTTTCATGCTCCTTTTTATGCCTTTCATGCATTAAATTATCAATTAGCCTTATCATCATATAAATAAATAAAGCTATTATTAATTTTAGACTTGAACGTCCTTTCTGTCAAGATTTTACAAGCCTAGTACGGGCTCTCAAAAAGCATACTTTATTCATAAAAATCATTACATACGACTTGAATTGTACTTGTTGAGAACCCTCTGTATTTGAGAAAGTTGAATACTTTTATACGAGGAGTGCGGTCCTCATTGAGAATGGAGCCAAATTTTTTCTCCACCACTCGATAGGCCGCTTTTACTTCATCATAAGAAGAAATTTCTTGGGGAATCTCAAGGCCCCGAAGTTTCATCTTTTGTTTAATCATGTAGGCCCCATATTTCTGCTCTTTCATCAAGTACGCTAATACCTGCTCAGATAAGCGCTCATCGTTGATATAATCATACTCTCTAAGGCGTTCAAGGACCCTCTCAATGATTGGGTCCTCGAATTGTTTACGTCTCATTTTTTGTGTTAGTTCATGGGAACTAAGAAATCGTTGAGCTAGGAAGCGATACGCTTGATCCATAGCAGCTTGCATCGTTTCGTCACTCATGATTATTCTTCTTCAGTTACTTCTTCACCGATTACGTCGATTTCTTCTGTACCTACCGCCAATGTATCGCGAATAATACGATCGATTTCGTCTGCTACTTGTGGGTTATCAAGCAAGTACTGTTTAGCAGCCTCTTTACCTTGGCCCATACGCTCCCCATTGTAGGAATACCATGCACCAGATTTATTGATAATTTCCATATTTGTACCGATATCGATAAGCGTACCAGCTTTGGAGATACCTTCGCCGTACATCAAGTCGAATTCAGCTGTCTTGAACGGAGGTGCTACTTTGTTTTTAACAACTTTAACTTTAGTGCGAGCACCAACGTTTTCGTTATTAGCTTTAATTAATTCACCTTTACGAACATCAAGGCGTACGGAAGAATAGAATTTCAACGCACGACCACCAGTTGTCGTTTCAGGGTTACCAAACATTACGCCTACTTTTTCACGTAATTGGTTGATGAAGATAACAACCGTTTTAGATTTGCTGATGATACCAGTTAATTTACGCAATGCTTTACTCATCAAACGAGCTTGTAAACCTACGTGAGCATCGCCCATTTCACCCTCGATTTCAGCTTTAGGAACCAAAGCTGCAACGGAGTCAACTACGACGATATCTACAGCGCCACTGCGAACAAGAGCTTCCGTAATTTCAAGAGCTTGCTCACCATTGTCTGGTTGAGAAATCAATAAATTATTGATATCTACACCCAAGTTACGTGCATATACTGGATCCATCGCATGCTCCGCATCAATAAATGCCGCAATGCCACCTTGTTTTTGTGCTTCTGCTACAGCGTGAAGTGCTACTGTTGTTTTACCAGAGGATTCTGGGCCGTAAATTTCAATCACACGACCACGAGGGAAACCACCTACACCAACAGCGATATCGATAGCAAGAGAACCGGAGGAGATAACCTCTACGTTCATGCGATCAGCCGCTTCACCAAGACGCATAATAGCGCCTTTACCAAAGTCTTTTTCAATTTGTTTTAACGCGTTATCCAACGCTGCTTGTCTGCCATCTACAGCCATTATTTTATTTCCCCTTTTCTGTTATATAAGTATACACATAATATAGTGCTAGCTCTGCTGCACTTTGTCTAATATCATCTCGATTACCAATTAGATTTGCTTTATGAGCTACGGTGCCATGCGGCCCAGTAACACCAAACCACACTAGACCAACTGGCTTTTCAGGACTACCTCCGCCAGGACCGGCTATGCCCGTCGTAGAAACGGCATAGGTCGTTTGGCCAATAGATTTTACCCCTTCCGCCATAGCCTTAGCGACTTGTTCACTTACGGCACCATACGTATCGAGCATATCTTGAGGTACACCTAGTACACGATGTTTTATGTCGTTACTATATGAAATAACGCCACCCATGTAGTACTCACTACTGCCACTCACATTAGTTAATAATTTACCGACTAAACCAGAGGTACAAGATTCAGCAGTACTTATTGTACTGTGCTCCTCGAGTAGAGCACGACCGAGGGTTTCCTCCATAGAAACAGTCAAATCACGGCCTACACGAGAGCCTAATCGTTCTCGGATAATAGCGTCCCAAGGATTGAGAAGTGCTTGTGCCGCCTCTAAAGTGTCAGCCTTAGCGGTGATACGAACCTCGATATAACCCTTTTTGATGAGCAAAGCGATGGTCGGATTCGATTGATTCTTAATGAGGTCCATCAACGTGTTCTCTAAGTCGATTTCACGGATATCGTATACGCCATATCGATAGGATGTGACAACACCTTGCGAACCGAAGCGATTATCTAAATAAGGTACTACGCTCTCTTGGAACATCCCCTTCATTTCTCCAGGAGGTCCAGGCAAAAGTATATATGTAGTATCACCATCTTCTACGACAACACCTGGTGCTACACCTACAGGATTATGTAATACGTTTGCACCTTCAGGCAACTCAGCTTCTCGACGACTTGCATCTGGCACGGTACGTTTTACACGGTCAAAGAATTTTTTAACCTCATCCATAGCCTCTTGATTAAATACAATAGGTCTACCTATAGAGTTGGCTAATACATTTCGTGTAATATCTCCTTGCGTTGGTCCTAATCCGCCAGTACTAATAACGATGTCCGCTCTAGAGCTAGCTAATTGAAAGACCTCTGCCATGCGCTTAGGATTATCCCCCACTACAGATTGATGAGCAATAGTATAGCCTAATTTATTTAATTCTTGTGCTAGCCAAGATACATTCGTATTCACTGTATCGCCTAGCAATAATTCTGAACCTGTAGAAATAAGTTCTACAATCATCAGATCACCTCCACAATCGAAAGAATCGAGCTGTGTTTTATTCTACAACCGTAGCTACTACATCGTAAGCAAAGCCTTGTTCTACTTGTACCTTGAGAATGTCACCAGGTTTAATATCTTCACCGCAGTCTTCAATGTACATATTACCATCTACATCAGGAGCTTGAGATTTCAAACGACCTTTTGCAAGCAATGTATTATTATCGCCTTCTTCGATTTCTTCGACCATCGCATAATCAATGGTACCTTCTAAGTCGCGATTATTCTCTTCAGAAATAGCAGCTTGGATGGACATAAGAACATGGTAACGTTCTTCTTTAATCTCTTCTGGAACTTGGTCTTCACGAGCACCTGCAGGTGTACCTTCCTCTTGAGAGTAAGTAAACACACCCATATTATCGAATTTGATTTCTTTTACAAAGTCGCAAAGTTCCTCAAATTGCTCGTCTGTTTCACCAGGGAAGCCAACGATGATAGATGTGCGCAATGTAATATGTGTAGGTGCATTTCTAATTTTCTTAAGCAAACGCTCAATATCACTACGATCATCGCGGCGATTCATTTGCTTCAAGATATCGTTATTAACATGTTGCAACGGAATATCTACATATTTACAAAGTTTTGGCTCATTAACGATAATATCTAACAATTCATCGGAGAAGAATGTTGGATATAAGTAGAGCATACGAATCCATTCGATGCCTTCTACTGTAGTTAATTCTTTTAACAACGTAGTCAACAATGGTTTACCATCGTTGAGGTCAATACCATAGCTAGTCGTATCTTGAGCGATAAGAACGACCTCTTTAACACCAGATGCTGCTAAGCGTTTTACTTCGGCTTTAATAGACTCGATTGTACGGCTACGGAATGCACCACGCACCTTTGGAATAATACAGAAAGTACAACCATTATTACAGCCTTCTGCAATTTTTACATATGCACTGTAACGAGGTGTAGTTTGAATGCGAGGCATACGTTCATCATAGATGTTCGTAATGTTCTCCATAATGCAACTGCGATTGCCATGCTCAATGGCATCAACGGCTACCATAATTTGGTCCCATGCACCAGTACCGATTAATGCATCAATTTCAGGAATTTCTTGGAATAATTCATCCTGATATTGTTGGCTAAGACAACCGGCTACAATAAGGCCCTTACAGCGACCATCTTCCTTATATTGAGCAACTTCAAGGATGGTATTAATAGACTCAGCCTTTGCCTTCTCAATAAAAGTGCAGGTATTAACAACGATAAGGTCTGCTTCGCTTAGGTCTTCTGTAATGGTATAGCCATTGTCTTTCAACAAACCTAACATTACTTCAGTATCTACTAAATTTTTAGCACAACCTAGGCTAACATACCCTAATTTCTTACCCATTCTATATCCTTTCTTCACTCGATTCTGTCTCTATCTCTTTTCCTATTTCTAGGATCCATTCAGCGGACTTAGTCTTTACGGAACCGTACTTGACTAACCCAGTGATTTAACAATAACTTTTTACCTTCCGTAGTATAGCCGCCATTAACAGGCCATAGCACTAAATCTTGACCTATAGAATCCTTCGGCTCATCCATTTCAGGATTGGTGAACATAAAGGTAAAATTATTTTCTACCATATATTTCGCTGTTTTTGTAGATAACAACCAATTAATAAATTCAACACTATCTGCTTTATGCTTTGAGTTTTTTAACACCGCAGCACCGGTCACATAGTAAGATGTGCCATCTTTAGGGTATATGAACTTAATTGGATACCCATGACGATTATACTGAGCTACATCAGATAAGTTACCAATCCCAATATTTGTCTCCCCTAATGCAGTTAAGCGTACTGGAGTAGACAGGAATTTAGCATGTTGTACTACGTGTGGTTTCAAGCTATACAAATATTCAAGAGCCTCTGGTTCTCCTTTGTACTCCACCATATTGTATAGCAAATTTGCCGCATTCTGAGACGCTACAAAGTCCGTCATAATAATAGACCAGTCACCTTGTTTTCCCAGTGTCTCCCAAGTAGTAATATACTTGCCAATACCATTGTAAAAGGTATCATTCTGAACAAATACGATAGGATCATACCAAAGGCCAACCCAGTAGCCATTAGGATCTTTAAATGTATCTCGTACTTCATCAATTCGTTCATTAACGATTGGTGCATATTTACCAGTATTAGCACCTACAACGAGATTATCCTCAGAGGTGAGTACTAAATCCCCAGATGTGTCAGCCACATTTGATGCTGACCGTTGTGCCATTTGATCCTCTGTAAGAGGCATGATCGTAACCTTTACATTTTGTTCTGCTTCATAACGGTCAGCCAGCATTGTAGTTAAATTATTTGGCAAGTCTGTATAGACTGTGATTTCACCGCGAACAGGTTCTTTTGCATGTTCGATTTGTTCTTGATGGTAAAAGTTCATGCCGTAGGTCAACATCCCTACTACAAAAAGGGCTAAAACGCCCGGAGCAATCCACCGTTTCATATATGCCTCCTATAAGACATAACGTATCCCCAACGAAACTAGTAAAACTAATCTCTATAATTAACGACCACCACGGCTTTTATTAGGCGAATGACCTTTAGTCATACCACTACGAGATGGTCTCCCCTTACTAGTACGATTACTATTGCGACCAATTGGGCGTGGCGGAATTAAACATTCTGGGCCAAAACCAATTAAATCACGTCGATTAGCCTCTATGAGGGCCTCTTTAACAAGGTCATAGTTTTCAATATTTTTAAACTGCATCAAAGCGCGTTGCTTAGCTTTATCTCTACCCTTTTTAGCTACATATACAGGCTTTCCATCTAAAGGATTAATGCCTGTATAGTACATACAAGTAGACAGACTACCCGGTGTAGGAATAAAGTCTTGTACTTGTTCAGGGTACATATGGTGATCACGCAAAAACTCCGCTAATTCGATAGCATCCTCCAAGGCACAGCCTGGATGAGAGCTCATAAAGTATGGTACTAAGTATTGCTTTTTACCAAGTTTTTTATTAGCCTCTTCAAACCAAGATTTAAAGGTGAGGAACTCTTCCTTTCCAGCCTTGCCCATCATGTTGGTTACACGTTTAGACACATGTTCTGGAGCTACTTTTAACTGACCACTGACGTGAAACTCACAGAGCTCGCGCACAAAGTCTTTATTGTTATCCGCTAGCACATAGTCATAGCGCAAGCCAGAGCGAACAAATACTTTTTTCACACCTTTTAACTTGCGCAACTTACGAAGTAAAGCAATGTAATCATCATGATTTGTATTCAAGTTCTCACAAGGCTCTGGTGCGGCACAAGTACGCCCTTTACAAGCACCATATACAGCTTGTTTATCACAGGCTAAATGACGGAAATTCGCGGTAGGCCCCCCTACATCGTGAATATACCCCTTAAAGTTATCCATATTAATCATCATCTGAGCTTCGTCAATCAAAGACTCATGACTGCGATTTTGGATGATACGACCTTGGTGGTTTGTAATAGCGCAGAAAGAACAACTGCCAAAACAACCACGTTGGCTCACAAGGCTAAACTGTACTGCGCTTAATGCTGGTACGCCACCCTTATCGTCATATTTAGGATGCCACTTGCGAGTATAGGGCAGATTATACACCCCATCCATTTCCTCCTGCGTAAGTGGCAATGCAGGTGTGTTTTGAACAAGATATCTATCACCATGTTTTTGTACTACTATACGACCATAGAATGGGTCTTGTTCATCATACTGCATACGGAATGCATCAGCAAAAGCCATCTTATCCGCTTTAATTTCCTCAAAAGATGGACACTCAACATAGTCTATAGTAGGGATTTCCTTGGTCATATAACAAATACCACGAATAGATGGCAAGGACTCTTTAAATCTTCCTTGATCTAACGCATCAGCTAGTTCGACGATTTGAAGTTCACCCATACCGTAAACGAGTACATCCGCCTTAGAATCGACTAAGATAGAGCGACGCACTGTATCTGACCAGTAGTCATAATGACCAAATCGGCGTAAGGATGCCTCTATGCCCCCGATAATGAGCGGCACATCACTATAAGCCTCCTTCATGCGGTTTGCATATACCAAGGTAGCACGATCTGGACGATGACCAGCTTCACCGCCTGGCGAGTAATCATCTTGACGGCGAATTTTCTTTGCCGCCGTAAATTTATTGAGCATTGAGTCTAAATTCCCTGCCGTAACAAGGGATGCTAGACGCGGTTTACCTAGTTTTTTGAAAGCCTCTACATCATTCCAATCTGGTTGATCTATAATGCCTACACGATAGCCTTTGGATTCTAGGTATCTACCGATAACCGCAGGAGCAAAGGACGGATGATCCACATAGGCGTCCCCACTGATGAGAACGAAATCTAATTCGGCCCAACCTCGTTCCTTCATATCCGAAGGTTCTGTTACTAAAAATCTATCCATTGATTGTGCAAATGCCTTTCTATCATTCCTAATCAACTATTAGAAAAGGAATAACCACAGTAAAAATAATGCCATACAGAATAAAATAATGCCCAAAACAATACGCTCTTGAACGATAGAACGTTGGCGTTTTCGTTGTCGCGTTTCTAAGGACATACGCTTCTTAGAGGTTTGGTATTCAACGAATTCGCTTTGCACCAAAGTAGGAGCGGCTTGAGCTTTCTGTCTCGTCACAGAGCGCAAAGAAAAGGTGTCAATATCTCCTACTTGGCTTTGATAGGCTTTCACCAAACGATCTCCATCTAGATCCAAGTAATTGCCATAATTACGAATAAAGCCTTTTACGTAGACCTGTCCAGGAATGATGTCATAGTTGCCATCTTCGATAGCCTCTAAATAGGTTGTTTTGATATGTAGCACCTGCTCCACATCTTTAAAGGTTAGATTACGTCTTACCCGTTCACGTCGTAATTCTTCGCCTAATTCAGCCATTTTCGTTCCTTTCTAAATCTACGTAATATCATACTCATTCAATTATTGCTCATCATTGGAGTCAGAGAAATATCTAGCTTTCGCTTGTTCAGGGCTCATCAAAATTTCTCGAGCCTTACTGCCCATGCTAGGACCAACGATTTTAAGGTCTTCCATTGTATCTACAAGTCGTGCTGCACGGGTATAACCGATGCGGAAACGACGCTGTAACATGGATACAGAGGCTTGACCAGATTCCATAACAAGATTTACCGCACGCTCTAATAATTCATCGCGGTATACATCATTATCATCGGAAGTTTCTTTTTCAGCTTCCTTTTCTGCCTCTTGCGTTACCGTATTATCATACTCTGGCTCGCGTTGAGCTTTCACAAATTCTACGAGGTTTTCAACCTCATCATCAGAGATAAATGCACCTTGTACACGAATTGGTTTATTCGCCCCAATTGGAGCAAATAACATATCACCTTTACCAAGCAATTTCTCGGCCCCCGCCATATCGAGGATAGTACGGGAGTCAATTTGAGAGCCTACAGCAAAGGAAATACGGCTTGGTACATTGGCTTTAATAGAGCCAGTAATAACATTAACAGATGGACGTTGCGTAGCAAGTACCATGTGGATACCTGCAGCACGAGCCATTTGTGCCAAACGACTAATGGATTCTTCAATGTCATCTGGAGCAGTCATCATAAGGTCAGCTAACTCGTCGATAATCAGTACGATCAACGGCATAGCTGCCTTAGGGTGTGCTTCATTATAGCTCTTAATATCACGTTTACCAGATGCTGCAAAAGCTTTATAGCGCGCCTCCATTTCTCGAACGGCCCAACGCAATACAGCTGCTGCTTTTTTCATATCGGTTACAACTGGTGCCATCAAATGAGGGATACCATTGTAAATAGACAATTCAACCATCTTAGGGTCAATTAATAGAAGCTTAACTTCTTCTGGTTTACGACTAAAGAGAATACTGGAAATCAAAGTATTTACACATACAGATTTACCAGAACCCGTCGTACCTGCTACGAGCAAGTGAGGCATCTTTGCAAGGTCTGTGATCACAGGTTTCCCTGCAATATCCTTACCAAGACCTACAGGAATACCACCTCGAGCATCCTTAAAGTCACTACAATCTAAAACATCACGCAAATGAACGGCTTCAGTTGTCTTATTAGGTACCTCGATACCGATAGCAGATTTACCTGGGATTGGAGCCTCCATACGAATATGTTGCGCAGCTAAATTAAGAGCAATATCATCTGTTAAATTAACGATACGGCTAACCTTCACCCCAGGAGCAGGCTCGATTTCATAACGCGTAACGGTCGGACCTTGTGTAGCATTTACAACCTTAGCCGTAATACCGAAGTTACTCAATACATTCTCAAGCATCATCGCATTGTGAGCTACTTCTTCCCCATTATTTAGACTCCCCTTCCCTTTCGCCAAAATATCAAGGCTTGGGAAATGGTAAGGTCTATCGTAAGTACGGTGAATTTGACCGTCTTTAGATACTGCAACTTGGGCTGTATCCTCTGTAGTGCTAATAATGGATGGCACTTGTAAGCCCATGCCGGCCATACCGGCTCCAGCACTTACAGAACTAGCAGCAGCACCCGTGCCTGGCACGGCAGACGCAATAGCCCCATGATTAGTTTCCAATGGACCAATCGTTGTATCTTGATAGGAAAATTCAGGTTCTTCCTCTTCAGTCTTTCTTGCTGCTTCAGATTCATCAGTATAGCCTTCGTCTGGTGTATATGTATAATCCTCATCTGGAACATACACATAATCATCGCCAGTAGATCGATGCGTATCAGAAAATTGATCAAAATCATCAGCATCATACGTCTTAGCATCGCCAGATGCATCAGAAATAGTTGCTAATTGCTCAGCTGCACGATTACGCGCTTCTAATTCAGCTAATTCCTTCCAAGATGTAGGCGCTTTTGGCGGCTCTACAGTTGTAACTGTGTCTGGTATAGGTTCTACATCTACAGAAGTATCAGTTTCAAAGATATCTCTATCGGTAGTAATACCACGTTTTTCTAAGCTATCTAATGCTTGATCAGCAGCATCTTCAAAGCGTGTATCTTTTTCTCTGTTATAGGCTTTACGTTGTTCCGCAGCTTCTTTGCGTTGCTCATTCCAGTCCTCAAAGACCTCTTTCGCAACTGCCACCTTCTCAGCGGCTACCTCTTTTGCTACGTCTAAACCTACTTGAGTTTTATCTGCTGCCTTTTGTAAGCCACTGCGCAAGGATAATCTAGTAATAAGAAGACCAAAGGCTAATAACAAGAACACATCGAGAATTATGGCACCTAAATTACCTAATAAAGTGCGCATAAATGTTGCAATAGCTCCACCTACTACACCACCTTGATTAGCCAATTGGGTAGTAATGAGTTCCTGCCCCTCAGGAACACGCCACAATGGAACAAGAGCTAACAAGAATAGGAAAAACAAGGTCATTACTACACCGCGTTTTGTAAAGGAAATAAATGTGCCCTTATATAATAATCGCCAACCTACCCAGAAAACGCATAAACAAGGAATAATGCCACCTAAACCAAAGCCATAGCGGAATATACCTGTTAAAATTTGACCAACAAGACCAAGCTCAAAACCAAAGAAACCGAGTAAAGAGATCACTGCAAAGGCAATGACAATAAGGCCTTTAACTTCGCTGCGCAAAGAAAAGCCTTGAGACTTTGATTGCTGTTTTGTACTTGTTCGCTTGCGGCGTGTGTTGCGTTTTTTGGTGGAAGTGTTTTCTTCTGCCATAAATCTATACAAACCCCTTACTTATATAACATTACAGTAAATTAACTTATCATTATATTATAGCATATATCGAAGTATTTAGTTAACTTTTACGACGTTCTTCCCAGTCGTTAAGCAATTGTTCTTCTCTACCTCTTTTTATGCCATTGTAATAGGTGGCATCTACTAGAGGTGTCGGTAAATATTGTTGTTTTACATAGCCATTCGGATAGTTATGAGCATACTTATAGGCTTTCCCGTGACCTAATTTGCTAGCCCCACTATAATGACTATCCTTCAAATGATCTGGTACCTGCCCACAATCCTTGTGGCGCACGTCGGCAATAGCTGCATCGATTGCCATATAGGTAGAATTACTTTTTGGCGCTAACGCCACATAACATGCAGCCTCGGACAATATAATACGCGCCTCTGGAAAACCTACCATATGAGCCGCTTGAGCTGCAGCATTTGCCAAAATCAATGCTTGTGGATCAGCAAGACCTACATCCTCAGCGGCACAAATCACAATACGACGAGCGATAAAGTTCGGGTCCTCCCCTGCTTCAATCATACGAGCTAAATAATGCACTGTCGCTTGTACATCAGAGCCGCGCATACTTTTAATAAAAGCAGAAATCGTATCATAGTGGCTATCACCTTTTTTGTCGTATGTATAAATACGGCGGCCTACAACCTTTTCAAGGACCTCAATAGATATAGTACCTTCGTCGGGAACCATAGCTGCTGCTTGTTCGAGAATATTGAGGGCCATCCGACCGTCACCGTTGACGAAGATGCCTACATCCTCTAGTACTTCGTCGGTTACTTGTAAACGACGTTTACCAAGACCTGCCTCTTCATCGGTAATAGCACGACGCAGAATTTGACCGATAGCCTTTGGTGTAAGGGCCTCTAATGTGATAAGTCTCAATCGAGATAAAAGAGGTCTATTAACCTCAAAAAACGGATTTTCTGTAGTTGCACCAATAAGAATAATTGTGCCATCCTCTACGCAAGGTAACAGCACATCTTGTTGGCTTTTATTAAAACGATGAATTTCATCGAGGAATAGAATGGTTCGCTGTTGCAGAGAACGAACACGCTTACGCGCATCTTCAATGATGGTGCGCAATTCACCAATGCCTGCATTAGTAGCATTTAAATTTACAAAATGACTATTACTCATCTTGGCAATAATGCCAGCTAATGTAGTTTTACCCGTTCCACAAGGTCCATAAAAAAGCATGGATGGTATAGTATCCTTCTCTACCATAGCACGCAAGAAAGTTCCCTTTCCTACAGCCTTCTCCTGACCATATAAATGGTCTAATTTAGTAGGACGCATCCGCACAGGAAGCGGCTCATATGTATTTGTAGGCGTCAAATCAAATAAACTATCCATTCTCTCACCTCAATCCATAAGTTCTTAACTATTGATTAATCCATAATATATTAACTATTTTCTTATATTTTAACGCTATTTTTACACGCAAAAAAGCCCCACCATGCCGTAATGTACCGCGTTTTGATCCTGCTTAGGGCAGGTGGGTGCCCTCCTCATCCTGCGGTTGTCCCGTAAGGGCGTAACGTTCAGACGAGAGTCCGGACTCCCGAAGTAAATGTGTTGGCTCAAAACTGCGATATCACACGCACATGGCAGGGATATCTTATACATAAATAGTATCAGAAAGATTAGTAATTAACAAGACTTGACATTTCAATTTTAATCAATTCTTGCCTATGTTTTTACACTAAAGATTGCTCTTCTTCTTCCTCAATATCTGGTTTAATATGCAATTCTTTTAATTGCTTAGGTTCTACTTCAGATGGAGCTTGGCTCATAACATCAGAAGCAGATTGTGTTTTAGGGAATGCGATTACGTCGCGGATAGATTGACGTTTTGCCATTAACATAACAAGACGATCTAAGCCGAATGCACAGCCTGCATGAGGAGGTGCACCATATTGGAATGCGTCAAGCATGAAGCCGAATTTGGATCTTGCTTCTTCGATAGATAAACCAATTGCTTTGAATACTTTTTCTTGTACGTCAGCTTGGTAAATACGCAAGGAACCGCCACCGATTTCTACGCCATTCAATACCATGTCATAAGCAATCGCTTTTACGCTGCCAGGATCGGATTCTAATTTATCAAGATCCGCATGGCGTGGCATTGTGAACGGATGGTGCATTGCAACATACCGTTTTTCATCTTCGTTATATTCGAACATAGGGAAATCAGTTACCCATGTGAATGCTAATTTATCAGGATCAATCATGTTCATGCGGCGTGCCATTTCAAGGCGCAATTCGCCTAATGCACGTGCCACAGTAGCAGGTTTATCAGCAATCATCAATACGAGGTCGCCACCTTTAGCGCCCATTTTTTCACCGATATTGCGGATTGTATCTTCACCTAAGAACTTCATGATTTGAGACTTGATAGAACCATCTTCGTTGAAGCAAGCCCATGCAAGGCCTTTTGCACCATAACGGTTTACATATTCAACGAGGTCATCAAGCTCACGGCGAGGAATGCCAGCGTCGCCAGGTACTACGATACCTTTAACTACGCCACCATTGTCGATTACAGAGCGGAATACTTTGAACTCTGTATCTTTTACAAGATCAGTTACATCAGTAAACGCCATATCGAAGCGAAGGTCTGGTTTGTCGGAACCATATTTATCCATTGCTTCATCCCATGTAATACGAGGCATAGGCAACGTGATTTCTTTGCCCATTGCAGTTTTGAATACATGAGCTACCATTTCTTCAAGCATGGAGTAGATGTCTTCTTCGTCTACGAAAGACATTTCCAAGTCGAGCTGAGTGAACTCAGGTTGACGGTCTGCACGCAAATCTTCATCGCGGAAGCAACGAGCGATTTGGAAGTATTTTTCATAACCAGCAACCATCAAGATTTGTTTGAAGATTTGTGGAGATTGAGGCAATGCGTAGAATGTACCAGCATTTACACGGGAAGGAACTAGATAGTCACGAGCACCTTCAGGTGTAGATTTAGTAAGCATTGGAGTTTCAATTTCCAAGAAATCGCGGCTATCGAAGAAGTCGCGCATAGCTTTTGTTACTTTATGACGTAAAATCAAGTTGCGTTGCATTTCAGGGCGACGCAAGTCAAGATAACGGTATTTCAAACGAATATTTTCATCTACATCGATATCATCTTGGATATAGAATGGAGGCGTTTTAGCGGAGTTCAATACGCGCAACTCTTCACAGAACATTTCATATGCACCTGTAGGAAGGTTTGGATTGATAGCAGAATCATCACGTTTTGTGATAGTGCCACGCACGCAAAGAACATATTCATTACGAACATCCTCTGCTTTGTGGAAAGATTCTACGTTATGATCTGGGGACGCTACTATTTGTACTACGCCAGAACGATCGCGTAAGTCCAAGAAAATCAAACCACCATGGTCACGACGGCGTTCAACCCAACCACATAATACGACCTCTTTACCTACCTCTTGTTCAGAGATGGTGCCACAACCGTGCGTACGGTGTAAGCCTTGCATTGT
The DNA here is from genome assembly GCF_002959835.1 of Veillonella sp. S13053-19. Taxonomy (NCBI): domain Bacteria; kingdom Bacillati; phylum Bacillota; class Negativicutes; order Veillonellales; family Veillonellaceae; genus Veillonella; species Veillonella sp. S13053-19. The sequence goes on from NZ_PPDA01000015.1 coordinate 119,195, forward strand.
TTCCATTCTAATTGTCATCCTTTCACCAAAGAAGTTATACGCTCAGACACTGCATCGAGAGATACAGTCTCTTGTTCACTAGTATCCATGAATCGGATAATGGCTTCTCCACGAGCCAATTCATCATCACCCAATATGATAACATATTTTGCATTAATTTTGTTAGCATATTTTAATTGTGCCTTCATACTCTTGCCCTGTCCGTCCATTTCAACGGTTACATAGGCATCATGTAATGCTTGGCAGATTTTGAAAGCCTCTACCTTAGCCGCATCACCTAGGGCTACTACGAACGCAGATGGTTCTACAGTTGGTTCAGGCAATAAGTTTTGTTTTTCAAGAGCTAATAATAAACGCTCCATGCCCATAGCAAAACCAATCGCTGGCGTATGAGGACCATCGAGTTCCTCTACGAGGCCATCGTAACGTCCACCACCGGCTACGGCACTTTGTGCACCTAATGGAGTGTATTGCACTTCAAACGCTGTTTTAGTGTAATAATCAAGACCGCGTACGAGACGAGGGTTCAATGTATATTGTACATTAGCAGCAGATAAATATGTTTTCAATTCTTCGAAGTGATCATGACACTCGCCACATAAATGTTCGTGAATTTCAGGAGCACCTACGGACAAAGATTTACATGTTTCATTTTTGCAATCCAAGATACGCAATGGATTTTTGTATAAACGCTCTTGGCAATCGCTACATAATTGTTCTTTTTTAGGTTCAAAGAACTCAATTAATTTTTCACGGTATACAGGGCGGCATGTTGGACAACCTACAGAGTTTACCTCTACATTGAGGTCTTTAAGGCCAAAGTCTTTTAGCAATTGTACGACCATGCAGATAACTTCGCTATCTACCACTGGAGATTGAGAACCTAGTACCTCTGCACCGAATTGGTGGAATTGACGGTACCGCCCTGCTTGTGGTTTATCATGTCGGAACATAGGCCCCATGTAATACCATTTTGTAAGGCCTTCTTTACCATATACTTTATTTTCTAAGTATGCGCGCACAGCGGATGCTGTATTTTCTGGGCGCAATGTGAAGCTAGAACCACCTTCATCACCTGTAGTAAAGGTGTACATCTCTTTTTGTACTACATCTGTAGTTTCACCGATGCCGCGTAAGAATAATTTAGTATCTTCAAAGGCAGGTGTGCGAATTTCATTGAACCCGTATACTTTGCAAATCTCGCGCATACGTTGTTCAATATAGTGCCAATTTATCATCTGCTCTGGCAAAAAGTCTTGTGTACCTCTTGGTTTTCTAATAGCCATTACACAACCTCCCAAAATTTTTCACAAATTCTATGTCGTTTCTCTAATAGTGCATCTATCGTTCCGTGGTAAACATCTACATCCTTTGGCATATGCTGTTTCAATTGCCGATATTCAGGGGCGCGCATCCACTTAGACGAGCTTCCTGGCCCCATGGATAGAATGTTTTGACGCTCTTCCATAATCTGAATATTGTATTCGCATGCTTTGCCTGGTAAGGTATAACCGATATTCTCTAACTGCCCCCGCATATATTGTTGGCGATATAGATAATATGGTACATAACCAGCCGCTTCAAGACGCTCTTTACCATATTGTACCATTTCTGCTACCAGATGTTCCGCTGGAATATCATCTTGCATATTTAAATCGTACAATGGGCTACCACGTTTTAATGCTAACGTATGAATTGTAACATTTTCCGGCAGATTTTGACATACATAATCCATATTCTCTACCATGTTTTGCATCGTTTGATTCGGTAAGCCTGCAATAAAATCCATATTTACCGCTAGAGACGTATTTGCTTTTACATATTGTAACAACTCATCAATATCACGTGCACTATGTCCACGACCAATGCGCCGCAAAATATCGTCTTGCATCGTTTGCGGATTAATGCTAATACGATTTACACCTAGCTCTAACATAGATCGTAGTTTTACTGAATTCACAGAATCTGGCCGCCCTGCTTCTACGGTAAACTCATGACCTTCAGGAACAAGTATAGACAGCTGTTTTAGAACTTGGTGAAAGTCTTCATCCCCTAACACCGTCGGAGTACCGCCACCCATATAAAGAGTATCTACCGTTAAACCATAAGATTCAACAATAGTTTTCATATCCTCTATGTCCCGGCCTAAGGCAGTTAAAAATTGCCTTTTTCCATCATAGTCCTGATAGAGTCCATAAGGAAATGAGCAGTATACACAACGAGTATCGCAAAATGGAATACCACAATAGAGACTCACCTTTTTATCGTCTGTATCAGCTAAAAATGGCCGTTGATACTCACCGATGGCCCCTAATGTATTAAGCTTTTCCATAGACACAGAAAACTCGTCCCTAATGTGACGAGTTGCTGCGTGGACAGAGCCATATGTATCTATATATTTATGTAGTAGCTTAGTTGGGCGTACACCTACCATAGTCCCCCAAGGAGCCTCAGCTGGTAAACCTTGATATTCACGCAAGTAGCGCAGTAAGGCTTGACCTATTTGACGTCGTCCCATAGAGGAAACAGGCCCATCAAACGTCTGAATTGTATCGCCAATGGTAACAGTTAGTGTATAATTCCCATCCACTTCACAAGCTTCAAGGATTACATCTGGCTCCACCTTGTCAGAAAAGAGCCCCGCTGCACCACAGTTATGAGCTACTACGGAGCCAAGGGGTAATGGCCCCGTATATAGATATGTATTAACCATGGTGATGAGCCATACGCTCTAATTTTTCAAGCTCTGCTTCAGTCATATGGCTTTGGCAATCACTGCAATAACCATATACTTTTAATTGATGGTCAATAGTACGGAAGTTCAATTTTTTAGCGATAATGGACTCTAATGTTTCAAGCATATCGTCTTCAAACTCGGATACTTTGCCACATTTTACGCAGATCAAATGATGGTGGAAATGAGCAAACTCTTCGTCATTCAATTCGTAACGGTTACGACCATCGCCAAAATCAAGACGTTTCAACAAATCAAGTTCAGTGAAGAGATCAAGTGTTCTGTAAATAGTAGCCAAGCCGATATCAGGAGCCACTTCTTTTACAAGTACATATACGTCTTCTGCACTTAAATGATTTTCATCAGCATCGATGAAGGCTTGTAAAATTGTTTGACGTTGCGTTGTTAATTTGTATTTTTTGTCTTTAATGCGTTCTTTTAATTTTTCTAATGTTGTGTTCATGATAATTATCCCCTCTACAATTTGTAAAAATACTTCATTTAAACCTACTGCCCAACAAATGGGTTGTATTGTTTTTCATACTCTATATTGGTTTCTGGCCCGTGACCAGGATATACCATCGTATTATTAGGCAGTTTATAAAGCTGAGTTTTGATGGATTCCATCAACGTCTCATATGATCCATTTGGAAAATCTGTACGACCTACGGAATCTCTAAAGAGAGTGTCCCCTACAAATACAAGACCTTCCATGTAATAGCACACACCACCTGGCGTATGCCCTGGTGTTTCTAAGACTTCTAGGTCAATATCACCACAGGTAATATGGTCACCTTGCTGTACCTCAATAATATCAGCCTTCACTTTAATTGGCGTAGGATTGCTATAGGCACTGAGATTAAGCTCAGGATCAGATAAATACGGCACATCACCCTTATGCACATATACAGGTACATGATGAGCATTTACAATGTCTTGAACGCCCCCAATATGGTCACCATGACCATGTGTAAGCAAAATAGCTTTTGGCTTCAAGTCATGTTTCTTTATCGCATCTAATACTTCCGGTGTGGCAGGATCGATGATGAAAGCCTCACCAACCGCTTTATCGCCTATGACATAGCAATTGGTTCCTAGTGGACCTAAAGGCATGCGCATAAGCACTAATTGTTGTTCGCTCATTAAGCCCCTCCTCTACTACGTTGTACCGTATACACTTCACGAATACGGCGCAACTTAGTCATTACAAAATCTAATTGTGAAATATCACGGATATCAACCGTAACATTAATACTTACATTTTTTGTATCCTCTTGGACCTTAGCATTGATATTGGTAATGGTAATTTTCAACTCTGAAAGGACAGCCATAACTTCCATAAGAATACCAGCCCGATCGTAAGCTTGAATATCGATACCTACGTGGAAGGATTCACTAGAAGCTCCATCCCAAGCCACCTCTATCATACGTTCTAAATCCTCAGGTGTATGTCCTAGGCTACAACAATCACTGCGATGTACTGAAACACCACGACCGCGAGTGATATAACCGATAATATCGTCCCCAGGTACAGGATTACAGCATTTTGCCATCCGCACCATAACGCCAGCTTCTCCTTTTACAAGGACACCAGTGCCATTTTTCGTTTTCTTTTGGCCTTGAGATTTTAATTTCTCAAGAATTTGCGCTGTACTACGTTTAGATTCTTCTGCTTCTTTAGATTTTTTATAGAGTTCAATTAAACGCAAGAGAACAGTGCTTACAGGGATACCACCATAACCACAAGCAGCAAACATTTCTTCTTCTATACCTGCTTTGAGCTGTTTCGTAACCTGTTGAAGTCGATTATCTGCAATCAATTCTTTCCAGCTATAATTTAATCGTTTTGCTTCTTTTTCAAGAGCTTCTAAGCCTTTTTCAATATTTTCAGCTTTATTTTCGCGCTTGAACCAGTTGCGTATTTTGCTCTTACTTTCAGAGGAACCTACAATGTTAAGCCAATCAAGGCTTGGTTTACTCGTTTTAGACGTAATAATATCGACGATATCACCATTTTGCAAGGTGTAATCAAGCGGTACAATTTTGCCATTTACCTTAGCACCTACACAGCGATGACCTACATCGGTATGAACACGATAGGCAAAGTCTAATGGTACAGAACCAATTGGCAGCTTAACTACGTCCCCCTTAGGTGTAAATACGAATACTTCACCGGAGAATACGTCTAATTTCAAAGCATTAACGAGCTCTGTTGGATTGCTTGTATCTTGCCATTCTAGAACTTGGCGCAACCAAGCAACCTTTTGGTCGAACTCTTTATCGCCGTTTTTATTACCTTCTTTATACCGCCAGTGAGCAGCAACACCGTATTCGGATACACGATGCATTTCCCAAGTACGAATTTGGATTTCTACAGGTTGTCCCATGGTACCGATAACCGTAGTATGCAAGGATTGATACATATTGGATTTTGGCATGGAAATATAATCTTTAAATCGATATGGCAATGGTTTCCACAAGCTATGAGCAATACCGAGTACCGCATAACAATCAGGGATACTATCAACGATTACGCGAACTGCAAGCAAATCATAGATTTGTGACAAATCGCGATTGTCCTTTTTCATCTTCTTGTAAATACTGTAAAAATGTTTAGGACGGCCTTTGATATCTGCCTTAATATGGGCCTCACCTAAAGCCTTAGTGAGTTGACTCATCGTATCATTAACGATATCTTCACGGACTTGGCGTTTTTGCTTCATTTGATCTACGAGATCATAATATTTTTCCGGTTCTAAATAGCGGAAGGATAAATCCTCTAACTCCCATTTCACATTGAAAATACCGAGACGATGAGCAAGGGGAGCAAAGATTTCGAGCGTTTCCTTAGCAATGCGTTTTTGTTTATCACTGCGCATATGCTTTAAGGTACGCATATTATGTAAACGGTCACCCAATTTGATAACAACGACGCGCACGTCCTTTGCCATCGCTAAAATCATCTTCCGATAATTTTCCATTTGGCGATCTTCTTTTGTTTCATATTGGAATTGGTTTAATTTTGTTACCCCATCAACAAGGAATGCTACTTCAGAGCCAAACATTTCCTCTAAATCTTCCTTGGAATAGGATGTATCTTCAACCACATCATGCATAAGCGCTGCCATAAGCGTAATATGGTCGATTTGTAAGTGTGCCAAAATATCAGCTACAGCTAGTGGATGCATGATATAAGGTTCACCAGAAGCTCTAAACTGACCTTCGTGAGCTTTATCAGCAAGTTCAAACGCCTTTAATACTTGGTTACACTCGTCATCTGTTAAATACGTATGGATATACTCCATAAATTCAGCTAAGGCTTTCTCTTTATCAAAAGTGCTTTGTTCAACCAAAGCTTTGCCTTCTTCATTTACAGTTGTCATGGTGTCACCTCCTATACACTATAAGTAAGGAATGTTACGGATGTGACAAGATCTAATTTTCCTTCAATGGCATTCCATCTAAGCATTAATTGACCATCATCACTTGTATATTCTTCAACAATGCCCAATTCTTTAAAGACATCGATAGATGTAAGAGCACTGCGATTATTTTGATCTGCCGGCTTACGGCGCAATATATCTTGTTCTACATTATAAAGCGATTGACTGTGACCACGCATAGACTGTTTTACAATAACATACATCTGTCTAAGCCCTTCTGTAGTCAGTTTTATGGGCTCTTCAGTCAGTGGCTCAGTCGCTTGAATCATGAGTTGTGGAGAAACCATACCTTGCCATTCATTCTTTTGCAAGGAGAAGGCTACTTTCACAACAGAACCTACAAATATAGATTTAAATAAGTCTGGACGATTCCAAGCGATAGCATCTACGGTTCCATTCGAGGTTGCAAAAATCACCTTACAATGATTTTTTAACTGCCCCATGAGCATAATATCCTGTACCGTAGCTTCCATTACAGCAAAAATCGGTGTGCTATTAGCCATCCCATAAGGTTCAAGGGCTGATACGCGGTCAATAATATCAACATCGATATCATCAACAGGTAGTTCCGCATCAATGGCCACTACAGGAATATATTCCTCGGCAGTAACAATCTTTTTACAATACTCCGTTAAACGCTCTCGCAATTCGTCAATGCGATTTGCGTCAATGCTAAAGCCTGCTGCTGCAGAATGACCACCAAACTGTAGCAAAAGGTCTTCACAAGACTTTAACGCATCATACATATTAAAACCGTCGATACTACGACAAGAGCCTTTGCCAACACCATCATGAATGCTGATAACTAAGGTCGGTTTATAAAACTCCTCCACGAGACGAGAAGCAACAATACCGATGACACCAGGATGCCATTCTTCACCAGCTACAACAGTTACATAGTCAGCTTTATGGCCTTGATTAGCCACATCAATGCGAGCCAATTCGTGGATATTACGCTCTAGTTCTTGTCGCTCACGATTGGTTTCGTTCAATTCCTCAGCAATCGCCTCTGCTATATCACCATCATCGGTCACGAGTAGTTCAACAGCACGCGTAGCATGCGTTACACGACCAGCTGCATTCAGGCGAGGTGCTAAGGTGAAACCAATATGCCCAGATGTTATAGTTCGCTCATGTAGTCCCGCTACATCGATGAGCTTTTTAATGCCTAAATTAGGCTGACTATTCATCTTCTCAAGGCCTGCTTTTACGATGATGCGGTTCTCACCCACCAAAGGCACTACATCCGCCACAGTACCTAAAGCAACGATATCTAAATCATCTAAATACCATTCACCATGCTTGGTAAGCCACAATGCTTGGCATAATTTAAAAGCCACACCGACGCCAGATAAATTTTTATCCTTATATGGACAATCCTTTTGCTTGTGGTTAATAACAGCCTTTGCTCGTGGGATCAAATCTGGTGCCGTATGATGATCCGTAATAATCATATCGATACGGTCACGTACAGCCTCTACAATATCGTAAGAGCTAATACCGCAGTCTACGGTAATAACCAGAGAAGTTTCCCTCTCTATAAGGTGCTCTAAAGCCTCTAAATTTAGACCATATCCTTCGCTTTGACGCTCTGGTATGTAATAGGTAACATCGGCACCTAGCTTCTTTAAAAATCGATAGAGTACAGATGTTGCCGTAATACCATCTACATCATAATCGCCATAAATAACGATTGGTTTATGTTTTTCAATTGTCTCCTGAACTAGCGAAACAGCTACATCCATATCTTTTAAGGTAAATGGATCTAACAAATCTGACAAAGAGCTTTGTAAAAACTTCCGCCCTTCGTCAACATCTATGTGGCGATTTACCATTAATTTTGCCACAATAGGGTTCACACCAAGTTCACGGATTAAGATATTTTCTTTCTCTCGATCACCTTCACAGAGGCGCCAACGTTTTTTCTTAATCATCATATCCCTCAGTAGTTTATAATCAATATTAGTATAAAATTTCAACGTATTATCATTATCATTTTTATTTATTATACATCAAAAAGCGAATAAAATAAACTATTTTATATATTTAATTCTCATTTAACTTTTGACATTTTCTCAACAAAAAAGAACCTCCCATTATCAATAGGAGGTTCTATATCAGTGAATTACCTAGAACCGGAAGTCCCGTTCGCCGTCTTTCATCTGTGCAATATAAGCTTTAGCTTTTTCTTTAACTAAATCATTTTTAATATTTTCTAACTGTTGTTCGATAACCTTCGCACCATGAGTTTTAGTCTTCTCATCACCGTAGTCCATGATGTATTCGTTTAATGTCATCAACGCATTTGGTTGGCAACAGTTGTGAATTTGACCGGATTTAGCAAGGGCCATGAAACGGTCCCCTGTTCTACCTGCACGATAACATGCAGTACAGAAGCTCGGTACATAACCAAGGTCTAATAACCAATCTACGATTTCATCTAATGTACGCGTATCGCTACGATCAAATTGAGCAGAATTATCTTCTGGTTTCTCTTCTTCTTTGTAACCACCTACACTAGTACGAGAGCCACCGCTGATTTGGGAGATACCAAGAGCCAATCCGCGTTCACGCATTTCTTGAGTTTCGCGTGTGGACATAATCATACCTGTATATGGTGTGGATACACGAATGAGAGCAACAATTTTTTCAAATACATCGTCAGGTACTGCATTACTGAAATCATCTACATCAATATCATCAGCCGGACAAATACGAGGTACAGAAATAGTATGTGGCCCTACACCAAATACTGCTTCTAAATGCTCTGCGTGCATCAACAAACCTACAAAATCATATTTATAATGTTCTAAGCCGTAAAGAACACCGATACCAACATCATCAATACCACCTTGCATAGCGCGGTCCATCGCCTCTGTATGGTAGGCGTAGTCGCTCTTAGGGCCTGTTGGATGTAATGCTTCATAGTTTTCTTTATTGTATGTTTCTTGGAACAGTGTATACGTACCAATACCGGCTTCATGTAATTTCTTGTAGTCCTCAACGGAACAAGCTGCAATATTTACATTTACACGACGGATTTCACCATTTTTATTTTTAATGCTGTAAATAGTCTTAATGGATTCCAAAATATATTCAAGTGGATTATTAAGAGGATCTTCACCAGACTCAATTACGATACGCTTATGGCCCATCGCTTCTAAAGCAATAACCTCTTCCCTAATTTGGTCTTGGGTCAACTTCTTACGTTTAATATCGCGGTTTTTAGAGTGATACGGGCAGTATACGCAGCCATTGATACAATAGTTAGATAAATATAATGGTGCAAATAATACGATACGATCACCGTATATGGCTTTCTTGATTTCTTTTGCTAACGCAAAGAGCTTTTCCTTATATTCAGGTAACGGACATTCTAAGAGAACTGCTGCCTCTCTGTGGTTTAACCCCTTAAACGTAGCAGCTTTTGCTAAAATAGCATCTAACAACTCTCGATTTTCCTTATTTTCCTCTGCATAAGCAAGAGTATCAAGGATTTCCTGATGGGAAATAAACTCCTCCGCCTTTGGAGATTTTACATCATACATAGTACTTACCTCAATTCTTTCTAGTGGCAATGCCACCCCTCTTTAGGTTTATGAAAGTATATGACAACCAGTCTTCTGGTATTTCACTGATACTGTATATAGTATACCACTATTCCTACTAAAAAACATAGGAATTTGACACACTATAATAAAAGAGTAGTACCCTTTCGGATACTACGCTAAAATTGAATAAATATTCTATTAGTAAATTATGATGTTAAATAAATATATCTAAAACTACTTATTTAACTGATTTCGGTTATTAAAAAATGTTTTATAGGCTAATTGACATGTAATAAAACAAGCAATAGATATGGTAGATAGTGACATAAATGTAACGATTATCTGATATTTTACAGCTTCTAAAGGAGGCATACCCGCCAATATTAGGCCTGTCATCATCCCCGGCAGCGCTACGATACCTAATGTCTTGGCACTATCTACAGTAGGTTGTAGACCCGTCTTTATAACATCACGAACTATCGCTTTCGAAGCTTGTTTAGGTGTACTACCCAAGGCTAATTTAATTTCCACCTCTTGTTTACGCAATTCAAAATTCGATAGCATTTGACGATAACAAAGCCCAATCGCTACCATAGCACCACTAATGACCATACCACCAACAGGAATCACTTGATAAGCAGTAAAGTTAAGCACACCCGTTAAAAGTAGAATTGTTAAAGTAATACTTGCACCTACAGTTATAGCAAACCAAGAAATCCATAGAGCATAAGGAATTCCCTTTCCGCGCTTAGAAGAATTATAGGCTGCATTTATAGCCATAAAGCCTAATAGCCCAATTATAAATATAGGGCTTTCCGTGCTAAAAATATAGGATAAAATAAAGCCGATAACAAAGAGCTGTATAGTAGCTCTCACAGCACTTATAAAGATATCTTTCTCTAGCTTCAACTCTTGTCTATAAGATATCAGTATACTGATAATCACTAATACAGATGCAAGGCATAAGGAAGTAGCAGAAATAGTTTGAAACTGACTCATCTCAGTACCTCCTCTTTAGCTAATTGACCGTCTACGATAGTGATGCGGCGATTTGCAGTACGCAAGCTTTGCTCTTCATTATGAGTAATGGAGATAATGGTGATTCCCTTTTTATGAAGCTCATCAATAACATTTTCTACAATCGATGTATTCGTCGCATCCAAGGCAGACGTAACCTCGTCTAAAAGCAACACTTTAGGCTCAAAAATAAGGCTCCGAATGAGGCATATTCGTTGCATTTCACCACCAGACAACTCATCATTACGGCGCTCCATATAATTTAGTGGCATATGTAGTAGATCAAAGAGATATTCTATACGATTCATATCCGGCTCTAAACCGCGAATATCGTAAGGAAATAGAATATTGTGACGTACTGTTTTCGCAAACAAATACGGCCTTTGAAAGCAGTAGCCCACCTCTTTACGATAGCTTTCAGGGTCTATAGTAGCTAAATCTCTCCCCTTATAAGTAATAATCCCCGAAGTGGGACTAATCAGATCACTACATAATTTTAAAAGTGTACTTTTACCACTCCCAGAAGGGCCTACAATAGTAATATAATCGCCTTGATTTACTGATAGTGATACGTCTCGGATAATAGATTTATCTTTTACAATATAAGATATATTAGATAATTCTAGCAGTGTCATAATGCCCCCTATCTCATCATATGTATATTAAAACCAAAACATCTCCTCACTGTGGCTAGTTATTCAGTTATTTCAATCTATAATGATTTTAAATATTATATCATTGTCAAAATAATAATGGTAACCTTAATTATAATATTTCTATAAGACACACATACTACAGAAAAGCAAAAAATCCCTAGTGGAAAACCACTAGGGATTAATAGTCTTTGTAAAATTAAGCTTCTACAGGGTATACGCTAACTTTACGGTTATAACGACCAGCACGTTCAAATGCTACTTTACCAGGCACAAGTGCGAATAAAGTGTCATCTTTACCGATACCTACGTTAGTACCAGGGTGGAAGTGAGTGCCACGTTGACGAACGATGATGTTACCGCTCTTTACGATGGAACCATCATGGCATTTAACACCAAGACGTTTAGATTCACTATCACGACCGTTACGAGTACTGGACACACCTTTTTTATGTGCGAACAATTGCAAATCAAAAGTAAACATTAAGTTCACCTCCTATATTTCGTGTATTTGGACAAACTCTGGATATTGACGGCTAATTTCCTTTAAACCAAGGATCATAGTCCCCAGAATATCCTGTCCACTCTGGTTAATCGTACCAGAGAGAACCATATCACATTGACCTTCGCTATTCGTGTATTCCCCTTCTTGCTGAGCAATTTGGGTAAGTCCTAACATTGCCGTTGCCGATAAGGCAGACACTGCAGCACATACGATATCGAAGCCATGCTCATCATATCCTGCATGACCGGACATATGACAACCAATCACTTGACCGTCACTGTTCCGCTGGATTCCAATGGAAACCATAATTAAGCTTGGATAGATTCAATACGAACTTTTGTGAACGGTTGACGATGGCCTTGACGACGACGGTAGTTGGATTTAGCTTTGTATTTGAATACTAAGATTTTTTTACCTTTACCATGCTCAAGAACTGTACCTGTAACTTTTGCACCGTTTACAAGAGGAGCGCCAACTTTAACGTCGCCGTCATTCACTACAGTCAAAACTTCTTCGAATGTAACGGACTCGTTAGCAGCTGCTTCCAATTTTTCGATAGTAATTACATCGCCTTCAGCAACGCGATATTGTTTACCACCAGTTTTAATAATTGCGTACATGAGAACACCTCCTTGTTATCGAACTCGCTGAATTCGGTATCCCGACCCGAACTTCGGTCGGGCGTTTAAACCTGCTTCACGCGGATTGCAAAGTTCAGTAAACCGAACTAATACTGATATAGTATATCCTATTTACCTATCCATGTCAAACTAAATTCAACATAAACAGCTCAGTTTCTAATACTTTCATATATATACAAACCTTTAAAACTCTCCGATAATCCCAAGATGTTGTAAGAGTATCTTAGTACCGATGAGAATTAATACGCCACCGCCGAGAATATCTGCATATTTCCCAACAAACTGGCCCATAAATTTACCTAAGTATACACCAATTAAAGAAATACCAAAGGTAATAACTCCGATCATGGTAGATGCTTCCCACACATTGATGGGCATGAAGGCAAAGGTAAGCCCTACAGCCATTGCATCAAGGCTGGTGGCTACGGAGAGCATCATCATTTCCCAAGCACCTAAAAACTGCTTATCATCGTCTTCATCAGTTTCGTCGCTAAGCCCTTCTCTAATCATAGCAATACCTAAATAGCCGAGAAGACCGAAGATAATCCAATGATCCCATTCAGCTATGACATCAATAAACTGACGGCCTATAAGCCAGCCTATAACGGGCATGAGAAACTGAAACAAACCAAATAAAAACGCTAAGGTCACTTTTCGACCATTCTCACCTACGGGCATGGATAAACCTTTACCGATAGAGACACCAAAGGCATCCATAGCAAGACCAACACTAATTAATACAATTTCAAATACTGACACAATATTCCTCTATAAACAAACTACTTACTTTATTCTGCTACAGCCATTAGAGAATAGCCTTCACGACTAATTTGTGGATTTACCACAATAGAAATCTTCCGGCCAATAGACTCGCCTAGGTCCTCAAGAACGGCCTTTGTTAAATATTGAGCTACTTCTGGATGGACTTCAATTTCTAGATTAGATTTAATGCGGCCCGATTTAAATAATTCACGGATACGTCGAACAATCTGCATATATACAGTTCTACCAGACAACATATACCCCGTCCCTCCACATTGAGGACAGGTATCGAACATCAAGGTCTGCAAGCCTTGGCGTGCACGCTTACGGGTCATTTCCACGAGACCCAGTGAACTAATACCACATACCACAGTTTTCATCTTGTCTAACTTGGCTTGCGCACTTAATACTTTCAACAATTCTTGTTGATTTTGTTTATCCTTCATGTCAATAAAATCGACAACGATAATACCACCAATATCGCGCAATCGCAATTGTCGACAAATTTCTTTAGCCGCCTCTTTATTAACGGTGAAAGCTAAATCTTCTAGCTTATTGGATTTACCCGTATAATGAGCAGAGTTCACATCGAATACGGTAAGTGCCTCCGTATGATCAATGCGGATAGAGCCGCCAGAAGGAAGATTGATATCACGAGAGATAAGATCTTCTAATTGAGGTTCAATGTGATTGGCTTTAAAGATAGGCGTACTGTCACGATGGCGTGTCACTTTAATTTGCTGTGATGTAGGGCCATGACCTAAAAGGTCCATCAATCGTGATTCGCCCATATCGGAATCGACGATGATTTCCTCTACATTGCGATGCGCATAATCTCGCACAAGACGGAACCAAAAGTCCGCATCACTATAGAGATCAGTGCCGCTCTTAGCCACCTTAAAGCGCTTTAACACATGTTGCCATGTGCGCCACAAGTAGTCCATATCTCGTCCAATTTCATCAGCGCTGGCCTTAGCCGCTGCGGTGCGGATAATAAAACCACAACCTTCTTGCACATATGGTGCCGCCAACTCTTGCAACTTTGCTCGTAACGCTTCATCGGTAATCTTTTTAGAGATGTGCATACCTTCAGAATATGGTAAAAGTACCATAAAACGACCGGCAAGGCTTACATCAGCAGTAACGCGAGCCCCTTTACCGAGCATTTCCTCTTTTACGACTTGCACAAGAACTTGTTGCCCCACAGATAGGCGTGGCAAGATTTTCTGTTCCTTCCCTTGTTGAAGGTTCAAATACGCATTTTGAGAGCCCCCAATATCAACAAAGGCCGCTTGCATGCCGTTAAGTACGTTCTTAACAGTACCCTTGTACATATGATTTGCCATATGAGACTCATCAGTACGCTCTAAGACAAAGTCTACTAACTGTCCTTCTTCGTCGATAACAGCCATGCGGATTTCTTCGCGCATAACATTGACCAAAATTTTATGCATCCTATCCCTCCCTTCCTTAAATTCAAAATATTTAGGTCTTTTAAATCACTAAAGCTTATATAAACGCTTAAAATTTATGTAAAAAGTATTAGTAATTAATTTCCAATGGAGTGTAACGACCTTCTTCATTTTCTACCATAATGGCTTTACGGTGAATTTCATAGCCCGTCGTAATAGGCCAGTTATATTGTTCTTTACCAAGGTTCCACACTTCGCTAGGTTTAATTGTACCTTGCGGATAGATACCGATGCCCATCGTAAGGGTTACCATCCCATCCTTAACAGATGCTACGATAGGTTCTTTTACAAATTCTTTCACATCGATGGTGCGAGTCTTCTTAGGCGTTACCTTTTCATAAGAAATTTCCGGTGCTTCATTGAAAGGTTTTAGTAATGCATCCCAATCAGCATTTTCATCCGTTACAGGACCTGTAACTTCGTAAATAGCAAAGTTACAGATAGCCATCATCTTTTTCACCTTTTCAGGCATTTCTTTGCCACCTAGCACCTCAAGACCTGGAGGTGCTACGCGGTTTAAACGCGCCATGATGGACTCTAAAGAATCTTCTTCTAGTACATCCATATCGATATATTCAGCCGCTGCCGTTACGCCTAAAGCAAGTGCGGAGGAGAAGCTAATTTTCATATGTGGATTAAAACCTTCAGAATAAGCCATTTTGATTCCGGCGCGGCGAATCATACGCTCTACAGCTTGTGCATAATCAAGGTGCGACAAGAATCTCAATTCTTCGCCTTTATTTAAGGCCAAACGTAACTTTTTCAACTCTGCCACCCTCCTTATAGTCAATTATAGCTGTATCAAGCTCTGGACATACATTACAGCCCTTACATGGAGCACGACGACAATCGCCTGTAAGATTTGCTTCTACCGCTTGTTCCCACTCGCGTTTTAGGAATGCTTTACTTACCGTACAGTCTAGATGATCCCAAGGTAATGGCTCATCAAAGTCACGTGTACGGCGTGCATAATATGCTGGATCCAAACCACAATCAGCGAAGGCTTTTAACCAAGTTTCATAATTGAAGAACTCAGTCCAGCCATCAAATTTACAACCTGCTTCCCAGGCTTTTACGAGAACCTTAGATAATCTACGGTCCCCACGAGCAAAGGCAGCCTCCATGTAGCCAGTATAGCCATCATGGTAATGATAGGAAATATTGCGATTATTGATGAGAGACTTCAAGTAACGTTGTTTACGATGAATTTCCTCTACATCTTGTTGACCATACCATTGGTACGGAGAATGTGTTTTCGGTACGAAGAAGGATACGCTGACAGTTACAGAACCATTACGTTTACCTGTAATGTCACGATGCAAATCAAGCACCTTATACGCCAAATCAGCAATACCTGCTAAATCTTCATCAGTTTCTGTAGGAAGGCCCATCATAAAGTACAGCTTAACTGTATTCCATCCGGATTTAAAGGCATTTGTACACGCTGCCAATAAGTCTTCTTCGCTAACGCCTTTGTTAATAACATCGCGCATACGTTGTGTACCGGCCTCAGGAGCAAAGGTAAGACCACTCTTACGCACTTGTTGCACCTTTTTCGCAATATCGATGGAGAAACTATCGATACGCAAGGATGGCAAGCTTACGCTCACTTGTTTGTCTTTAAACTCTTCCATGAGCATGTCTACTAGCTCAGGCAATTTAGAATAGTCCGCAGAGCTTAAGCTCATCAAAGAGATTTCATTATACCCAGTGTTAGCAATCGTGTCCTTAGCAATTTGAAGCAAACGCTCTGGTGTCTTTTCACGAACAGGACGGTATAACATACCAGCCTGACAGAAACGACAGCCTCGTGTACAGCCGCGGAACAGTTCTAATACTGCGCGGTCATGCACGATATCCAAGAATGGTACTACAGGTTTTGTAGGGTAGAACACATTTTCTACATCTTCTACGATGCGTTTTGCCACAGCCGGTGGCACCTCTTCAAAGCGAGGTGTAATCGATTTAAAATCACCTTGTTCTGTGTATTCTACATCGTATAACGCCGGACAATAGGTACCAGGAATTTGAGCTACTTTACGTAAGAATCCTTCCTTACCACCAGGGAATCCTTTTGCTTTTTCAGCTTTATAAAGGTCAACAAATTCATCGCCCCACTCTTCAGATTCACCAAGAGATACGATATCAAAGAAATCTGCAATAGGCTCTACGTTAAACGCACATGGGCCACCACATACTAATAATGGAAAATCCATATCGCGGTCCTTAGCGTACATTGGAATACCTGCCAAATCGAGCATATTTAGAATGTTTGTGAAGCTCATTTCGTATTGAAGTGTAAACGCTAACACATCAAAGTCTTTAATAGGTGTACGCGTTTCCAAGGAGAATAAAGGAATATTACGCTTGCGCATTTCTTCTTCCATATCGTGCCACGGTGCAAATACGCGCTCTGCCGCCGCATCTTCACGACGGTTTATTAAACCATATAAAATTTTGATGCCCAAGTGACTCATTGCCACTTCGTACACATCGGGAAAAGCTAATGCCATTGTTACATCAACAGTACTGTGATCTTTTACGATACTGTTATATTCGCCGCCTGTATAACGAGCGGGCTTTTGGACATGTTGTAACCATGACGTATCTAATTGAACCATACATCCTCCATCTTTTTGAAAGACTTCTTTCACAATCAATCCTACAAAAGGATATTAAAATATATATTTTGTGCGCTGCATAGCAATATTTAATAAAATACCGATACTCAGCATATTAGTGGTTAATGCACTAACACCATAACTTAGGAATGGCAATGGAATACCCGTTACAGGCATGATACCAATGGTCATGCCTACATTTACGAGAACCTCAAAGGCAAACATCGTACCAATCCCCGTCGCTAATAACATACCAAAGTTATCATTACATGTATATGCTACTTGAATGCTGCGATAAATCAACATAAACAATAAGAGCAATACCACAATACATCCAACAAAGCCAAATTCTTCACCGATGACAGAGAAAATAAAGTCCGTATGATTTTCTGGTAAAAAGTTCAACTGACTTTGTGTACCATTAAAGATACCTTTACCAAAAATCATACCTGAACCGATGGCAATCTTAGATTGGATAATATGATACCCAGATCCAAAAGGATCGATATCGGGATTTAAAAATACGAGAATACGTTGTTTTTGATATTCTTTCAGTACAAACCAGCCTAATGGCATCAAAAGAAAAGCCGTGCCTGCAATAATTTTAATCAATCGCGTTTTAATGCCAGAAATAAAAAGCATCCCCACAAAGATTGCAATATACACGAGGGATGTCCCCAAGTCAGGCTGCAAGAATACGAGCGCTATGGGAATACCTACGTATAGTACTGGCAAGAGTAGAGATTTAAAGGTATCTAACTTGCCAATGCGAGGCTCTAGCATTTTTGCCATACAGATAATCATCAATAGTTTAGAAAACTCTGATGGCTGAATTGTAATAGGCCCCAATTGAATCCAACGCTGTGCCCCTAGTGCAGAGGTACCAACCGCCATAACGGCTATTAGCATGAGCAAGGTAATGCCATAAATGATATTCCCCCACCCTTTAAGGCGATGGTAATCAACAAATTGCATGCCTATAACAACAGCTACATTGGCTAAAAAGAATACTAGCTGTTTTACTACTAAACTACCGAATCCGATGGACTCTTGATTCACATGGGTAGCACTACCAATAGCGGTAAGGCCAATTCCAACGAGTAATAGAGTGCATATGATGATAGTCCAATCACTATCTGTCCATATTTTCTGCCACATCATATCACCTAATTCAACTTGCGGCGACGCCACAAGCTTTGCTTACCTTGTACCAACAATCGTTGCGTAGTCCAACCACCACGATTGATGTAATGAACATTGCTAGAATCGTCAAAGATTGACTCACCTGTTGTAGCAAGACTAGGTGTACTCGCTTGCGCCTTACTAGCTTTCTTGTTAGCTACATAATCATCAAATTGCTTTTGTACATCATAATCTTCCCAACAATCGCCAGTCACAACATAATCTACAAGAGGTGCTAATACTGATTTTAGATCCTTAGAAACAAGTTCTAATAAATGACCTTCTTGCGTATAAGTCAATACATCCTCATCGTAAGGAATCATAGCCCCTACATATTCAGCGCGTAGAACCTCTAACATATCATATAAATTGATGTCCTCACCTTCCATAGGCACTGCATTAAATGCTATGGCATAGTCGCGAATGTTATGTTCCTGACAGACTTGAATCATACGAGCCCCATTGCGCAAAGACACCCATAAAGGATGTGTCACAACGATACAGCGACTTACTAAGTCTAAAATGGACTCTATTCCCTTGCCGATACCTGCAGGTGCATCGATTAAAATGTAATCATATGTATCACAGAGACGACGTACTAACTTTTTGTATTTCTTGCGACCTATATCTTCCCAGCGAGCACTTTGACTAGCAGGTAAAAAATCTAAGTTTTCAACGATTGATACGATCGCGTCATCTGTATATTCTTTATCTTCACTCGCATCAAGTGCATCATAGATTATTTCATCTGCCACACCTAATACAAGGTCTAAATCGCGCAATCCAAAGTCTCCATCGCAGAGCAATACGCGATGCCCTGCATGGCTTAAGGCTGCACCTAGACAAGCAGTAATGGTAGTTTTACCTACACCACCCTTACCAGATACAACACCGATGATTTCGCCCATACTAATCCTTTCTTGGTTGCCCACTCGTTACCGTATTCTGCGGCTTCTGTCCATTAGTAGTATTGGCCCCAGTAGCGGTTTCTTTGTTACTTTTACTATTTGTATCATTAGATTTCTTATTCACTGGTACATTAAAGTACGCAGCCAATACATCACGTACGATAGGACCTGCAGATCCGGCACCAAAACTACCTTGCTCAACAAGGGCAACCACAACTATTTGTGGTTTATCATATGGTGCATAGGCTACGAACCAACCATGATCTCGACCGTGAGCATTTTCCGCCGTACCAGTTTTACCGGCTACATGAATTGGGAAACCTTTAAATAATTCCCCTGCTGTACCGCCTTCATTAGTAACGTCTCGCAAGCCCTCTCGGATAAGATCCATAATATTTTTAGGAACTGGTAAAATACCTAATTTATCAGGTCCAAAAATCTCTTTAGGAGTACCATCTTTATTATCGATACGACTCACCACATATGGTCGATATTTAATACCACCATTGGCGACTTCACTGAGCATAACTGCCATTTGTAACGGCGTAGTCAAGGTGAAAGACTGACCGATAGCTGCATCAAAGGTTTCCCCTAAATACCAATCCTCATCAAAGACTTTACGCTTATACGCAGGACTTGCCATATTACCAGCAGCCTCGCCAGCCAAATTGATACCCGTTTTTTCACCAATACCAAAATAGCCTGCATATTTTACAAGCTCTTCTATGCCAACGCGATTACCCATTTCATAAAAGTAAACATTGTCAGACTTGGCAAGGGCTTTATTAAAGTTAAGCCAACCTAATGCTTCACCTTCCGCATTACGCTTATCAATAAGCCAATGTTTACCGCTATCAAAGATCATCTCTTCAGGCGTAACCTTTTTAAGATCTAGCGCAGCCGTCCCCGTAATAATCTTAAACGGAGAACCTGGTGGATACTCACCAGAAATAACCTTATTGTCAAAAGGATGATTCTTATCGTTATTAAGCTGATTCCACTGAGCTGTTGTAATGCCTTTAGCAAACCAGTTTGGATTGAACTCAGGAGCACTAACCATAGCTAAAATGGCGCCTGTATTAGGGTCCATGGCCACTACAGCAGCCCCTTGGGCTGGAATACCTTGGGCCCGCAGTTGATCGAGTTGATTTTTAACAGCTTCTTCTGCAGCCTTTTGTAAATTCACATCAATGGTTAGATGAATATTAGAGCCGGGAACCGTATGTTTCCGGTCCACCTCCGCCACAGGGCGACCTGTAGCATCTACCTCTACCTGCTTACCACCATCGGTACCGCGCAAAATAGAATCATATAATCTTTCAAGACCGGAACGACCTAGAATAGTGCCGCCACTAACAAGGGTATTCGGATCCTTCTGTTTTAACTCTTCTAATTCTTCCTCGCTCACTTCCCCTACATAGCCAAAGAGCTGAGATGCCATAGTCTCATATGGATAATAACGAAGTGGCTCCACATCAATCGTTACGCCTGGTAATTCATGACGGTGTTCCTCAATAGTCGTTACTACGTCCATTGAAATATCGTTGGCAATACGAATTGGCTCATAACCATACTTGTGGTCATTCACCTTTTTCGTAATATCCTCAGGCTTCATTTTTAGTAATGCTGCTAATTTAGCAACTTCCCCTTCATCTAAGGCCTTACCAGTTGGCATAATAGAAATAGTATAAGCTGGTCTAGAACCGACTAAGATTTGACCATTTCGATCGTACATAATACCACGAGCAGCTGTCATTGTAACCATGCGCAATCGATTGCCTTCCGCCTTAGCTTGATAATAACCACCAGCCAAGATTTGCAACGTCAACAAACGCAGAGCTAACACTATAAATATGGCCGCTACAATGTAAAAGAGTACATCAAAGCGACTCGTTTTTTTCCGTTTATAGAGGCCTTCTAGCACTCTTTCACCTCCTAACCAAACTTACCAAATATAATCTTGCTGTTCCTCTTTACGCCACAATAAGCCATGCACAATAGCTCCCAATACGCCATTCCAAAATAGAACAGGTACGACCATATGTAATAGATATACACCTAGGTGTAAGTCACCACCACTAGCTAATATCATAAAGCTACGAATCAAGCCATCTAATAATGTACAGATAGCCACTATGGCGCTCGACCAATACCAACGTTCTTCATAAATGCGATGTTTCACTGCAGATAAGAGATACACCACGATTACATAGGGGAATAAATGGAGCCCAAAGAAGTTAGATATCAGTACATCGTGAACGATACCACCTACAACGGCTACCATGATGCCCATGCGACGCCCTTTAAAAAGAGTCACCATAACAGTAATGGTTAAAATCAAGTTTGGTAACCAGTTTGTATGGAATATAGCAGGCAACAGTTGAGCCTGAATAAAGTAAATTAAAAATCCACAAAGGACTAAAGCTAGACGCGTCATTGTTTAACGGCCCCCTTTACCCCTTCTACTTGATCTCGTTGCGTTTGAGGCACAAGTTTAGGCTCAAGCTCAGGCTTTTGCGGTGCGCTAAGGGAGGATGACGTAAGTACGAACACCTCTTCAATGCGATGGAAGTCAACACTCGGTGTAACTACTGCATTTTTTACAAAGCCTTCTGTGTCATTTTCAATAGATTGCACATTGCCTACTGGTAAACCTTTCGGATAGATACCACCGTAACCAGAGGTAATCAATTTATCCCCTACCAATACGTCACCATCGCGAGCGATGTTCACCATGGACGGTGTGCGCGGTGTATTACCATTACCTTTTACAACCCCAGACAAACGAGATTCGGGACGCTGTACGAGAATGCCTACTGCACTACGAGGGTCAAGAATTGTTTGAACTCGAGCAGAGTGTGGATACACGTCAGTAATAAAACCAACTACACCACTTGGCACAACGACGGCCATATTTACGGCCATGCCTTCTTCACTACCTTTATCGATGGTGAAAGTATTGGTCCATGTACCGTAATCCTTAGTAATAACGCCAGCCAAAGTCATGGAAAACTCTGGATGATTGCTCTTATAGTTCAAAAGTTGACGTAGGCGAATATTTTCTGCTACAACCTCGTCATAGTTAACAACCTTTTGCTCTAATGCAGCTTTACGAGACGCTTCTGCTTCGCTTTCAATGGTAGAAGAAATAGCATTATTCAGCACCGTAAAGCTTGTTTGTACGCCCTCTAATAGACGGGCAGAGCCATAGGCAAAAGGAGTCGTAATTCCTTCAAGAGTAACAGTAACAAAAGGAATACTAGTTCGTTGTTTCCAAGCAAAGCCGAGTAATGCCAATAGGATACAGCTAATGACAACGACGATAATTAATTTTTTATCTGACTGTATCATACTAGTCTCGGCCCTTTCTATTCTTAGAATTTACAATAAAACGCGATAAGCTCACTAAATCGGAAGATGCACCGTTAAGGCCCACAACGACCTTTGTTTCAGGCGCTTCTGGAACGTGAACAGGCACACCTAACTCAGTGCCGATACGATCGGCTAAACCAGCTAGTCTAGCAGTACCACCTGTTAGCCAAATTCCATGTTGCATAATGTCCGCTACAATCTCAGGAGCTGCAGAACGAATCATTTGCTTAACTTCATCAAGTAAGCCCACAATACAATCGTTGATTACTTGATATACCTCAGATTGGTGTATTACACATCGTCTACCTAAGCCATTCATCATATCACGACCTTGGAAGGCATACTCAGCATCCTCTAATGGAGCAATGGCAGTACCTACGGTATGTTTAATATCTAAGATAGTTTCATCTGATACGATAACACCAAAGCACTCTCGAACGTAACGCAAAAGCGCATTGTTAATATCAGAACCTCCAAAGCGTATGGTTTTACTATCTACAATGCCGCCTAAGGAAACAATGCCCATATCAACGGTACCGCCGCCGATATCAATAATCATAGATCCACGGGCTTCAAAGATAGGTACCCCACAACCAATGCCTGCCGCTACAGGTCTTTCAATGAGGAATACCTCTCGAGCACCAGCTTGAATAACAGCATCCATCATAGCTCTTTGTTCAACATCGGTCATGCCACAAGGAACACCTACGAGAACTCGAGCACGACGCAATGCATTAGAAACCTTATTTAAAAAATAGTTAAGCATGGTATGCATAACGCGATAGTCGACGATAAAGCCGTCTTTTAAAGGCGTCAAAGGGCGCCACATATCTGGCATGCGCAATACAAGGCGTGCTGCTTCATCCCCAACGGCAACTACCTTTTCTTGTTTTGTATCTGTTGCTATAATCGATGGTTCGCTTATAACGGTTCCTCGCGTCCCACCCATGAGGCGCGTTTGTATGGAACCAATATCTATACTTACATCTCTTCCTAGAGTAGGTAAAATGGAACTCATAGTAATTTCTCCTTCATTACATCATCATTCCATTTTACCATAGATAGAGAGACTTTTTCCATTGATATAGAGGGTTTTCCCCTATGGTAAAAGCACTGATAACGCATACGTCATGTACTCATAAGTCATACATAAAAATAGTAAAAAGCACTCATCAAAATGAGTGCTTTTAGTTAATATATGAGCGTAAAAATTTATGGTTTTCTAATATTTCATTCTCCTAGCTAAGTTTACCTATCTCACTGAGGCTAGTAAATTCATTGTCCCCTATGACAATATGATCAAGCACGGGAATCCCCATAAATTGACCAGCACTGACAAATAACTTGGTAAGGCGTATATCTTCATCACTAGGCCGACTATCTCCTGACGGATGGTTATGAATCAAGATGATAGCCGCAGCATTACAAGCTATGGCCTTTTTAAAGACCGCCCGTTGCTCTACAAGGCTCGATACTAGACCACCATTAGAAATATGCTCTAACTGAATAAGCTTATTGCGCGATGTGAGCATCGCAGCCCACACATGCTCTACATCTTCATGGCGAAGTCGTTCCATTACGTATTGGGCTATGACAAAAGGCTGCGAAAAATCTTGGTATGTTTCCTTAATTTTAAGCTCCCCTAGGCGCCGTCCCATTTCAAGAGCTGCACATAAGGTCACCGCTTTATCGGTGCCAATACCTTTAATTTTCACGAGATTTTCAACGGTCATTCGATTGAGACCATATACACCATCGTCAAAGGATTGCACAATATCACTGGCCAGTGATATGGCGGACTGCCCCTTTACGCCTGTTCGCAATAAAATAGCTAATAACTCCTCCATTGCCAGGTGAGATGGTCCAAGAGTAAGAAACTTCTCTCGGGGCCGTTGAAATGGCAACATGTCTTTTACACTTACTGTTGGTACTTCCATAGAATCTCTCCATTCAAAAAGATTATCCCATCTATCTATCTATCTATCAAGTAACCAACACATCTACTCTCTCTATATATTTCTTGCACAGCACAGCACAGCACAGCACAGCACAGCACAGCACAGCACAGCCAATTATAACATTATAGCTATAAAATGATAGAGTTATTTAGCTCCTAATGCTTTGCATAGTTCGTCGTATACATGCTCAACTGGCAATCCTACTACATTAGTATAAGAACCTTCTATTTTCTCTACCCAAAGTGCCCCTTTACCTTGAATTCCATAGGCACCCGCCTTATCCATAGGCTCGCCACTGGCAATATAAGATTCAATTTCAAAAGGTGCTAATTCTTTGAAATACACCTTTGTTTCATTGTGAAATACTACTTCATCCCCTTTGATAAGCAGTGCTACGCCAGTTACTACAGAATGAGATCGACCCGACAAACGTTCTAGCATTTGCCGTGCATCAGCTTCATCTTGAGGTTTACCTAGTACTTCGTTATCTAGGACCACAATAGTATCTGCACCTAGTACGATGCCACCTTTAGGAATGCCTACAGCACAACGAGCTTTACCTAGAGCTTGAGCTTTTACCATCTCAATAGGGCTATCGTAACCTTCATTAGGCTCTTCGTAACTACTCGATACTACAGTATGGTCAATACCAACTTGTGTTAATAATTCAGTTCTGCGTGGTGATTGGCTCGCCAAATATAATCCAGCCATTTACACTCCTTTATCATATACAAATTTTAGTTAATTTCACCGTTTTATAAATAAAACCATTCCAATTAATTTAGATAATATACATTAGAAAATATCTGTAAATTAAACAAGAATATCAGGGCCATCCTTTTCAGGTGTTGTTAACTTTTTATAGTATTCTTGTACATCTTCACCGTGTTTTACCGCATCAGCACGAACTGATGCATAAAAGACGATATCTGCTTGTGGCACACGAATACGGCCTGGAACTTTTTCTTCTAATATTTCAAAGAATCTATCTTCCGCTTTTAACAATAAGCGACCATTCTTAACCTTATTGTCCTCTACAATAGCATATACCAAAGACCAGATAGGACGTGGATCAGAGGTGGAGCATTTTCTATATTTGTAGCGATATTTAATATTCGACAATAGCTCGCGTTCGAACTTAAATACCCCATCGATCATGTCATAATCTACTTCAAAATGACGTTTTCTAAAGAAAGAGGATTCTTCAATGATGAGTTTTGTATCTGTCAAAATATATGTATATCGACTAACCGCTTGTTTAACAATAACAATGATAGCCATAATTTCAATGAAATACTCAGCTAATAATACCGTATGTAATTGAATACTTCGATATGTTGTATATGCTACTGCACACAGCAACAAGAATACAAAACACATTACTAATAACTCTGCACTTTTAGCGCGCTGAGACTTCTCTTCATATAATACCGTCATACTTTACCCCTTTAAAAGAAATCACTACTTTATAACTATACATCCTATTATAAGGTATTCTATGCATAAAAACTACAAAAACCCCGTCCATATCTTAGATATAGACGGGGTTTAATGACTCTATTAGTCACCTAGTTCAGATACGAACTATATTATTTTTTCAAAGCTGATGTAATACGTTGAGTATCGCGAGCAATCATGATTTCTTCGTTTGTAGGGATTACGAAGATTTTAACTTTGGAGCCTTCAGCACTGATTTCTTGTTCTTTACCACGAACATTATTGCGTTCGGAGTCAATACGAGTACCTAAGTATTCTAAACCATTGCAGATTGCATCACGGTTACCGATACCGTTTTCACCGATACCAGCTGTGAATACGATAGCATCAACACCACCCATAACTGCTGCAAATGCACCAATTACACGGCGAACTTTGTAGTGGAACATATTCAATGCTAATTGAGCATGTTTGTTACCATTAGCCGCTGCTTCTTCGATTACACGGAAGTCGTTAGACACGCCGGAAATACCAAGTACACCGGATTTTTTATTCATGACAGTGTCTACTTCTTCGTAGTTCATACCAGTTTTATTCATCAAGAATGGAACGATAGCTGGGTCAATATCGCCAGAACGAGTACCCATGATCAAGCCAGACAATGGAGTGAAGCCCATTGTAGTATCGATAGAACGACCACCTTTGATCGCTGCCAAGGAGGAACCGTTACCCAAGTGACATGTGATAATACGAAGATCGGACATGTGTTTACCCATCAATTCAGCGCAACGTTGTGCAACATATTTGTGGGATGTACCATGGAAACCGTAACGACGGATACCATAGTTTTCATAGTATTCATAAGGAAGCGCATACATGTAAGCTTCTTTAGGCATTGTTTGGTGGAATGCAGTATCAAATACCCCAACTTGTGGTACGTTAGGCATAATAGCTTGGCAAGCTTCGATACCTTGAATGTTTGGAGGATTGTGTAATGGTGCCAAGGAGCTGCATTCTTCTAATGCATCCATAACAGCTGGAGTGATCAATACGGAGTCAGCGAACTTTTCACCGCCATGTACTACACGATGACCAACAGCGTCGATTTCGTCCATAGACTTAATTACACCATATTCAGCATCAACTAAAATATCAAGCAAAATACGAAGTGCTTCTTTATGGTTCAAGATTGGTTCAACGCGTTCTAATTTGTCTGCGTTTGGACGTTTGTGAGTGAACATAGCGTCTTGATCACCAATCTTTTCAAAAAGACCTTTTGCCAATTCTGTTTCAGTTGTCATATCAAGTAATTGATATTTCAAGGAAGAACTACCGCAGTTAACTACTAATACGTTCATCGATTAACCCTCTTTCTGTTGTGTAACTTGAATCTTGTTTTGAATTTCTTTGCTGATATCAGCACCTACCTGATCCTTTTCAGGATATTGGTAGATTATATTCCACAATACGCCTTGATCTAAGAATACGTATTGAGAAAATCTAAATGTTTGCCCTTGCGTTGCATACGTTACATCTAGCTTCTTAGCAGATGTTCCACCTAATGCTACGGACTCTTCCTTGATGGTTGCACCCAGTTTAGTGAATTCAGATTTGCTACGATTTAAGAATTCATCAACTGTAGGTAATGGTTTATTTTCACCAGCACGCAATGCTTCAACTTCAATTACCATATGTTCTGTAACAGACCCATAAATATCGATAGGATATCCATCATCAGTCATATTTTTTGTACTTTTACCCATTTCATACGGCAAAGCGATGGTAATCTCAGATTGACCAGCACGGATAACTTGATGGCCAAAACTATATGTATCCATTACATTATTTGACCCACATCCCGCCATTGCTAGTAGCGCAGCACCGAGCAGAGCCCCTTGTAATGTACGTTTCCAATTTTGTTTCATCATATACCTCACATCAATTCAGCATTTACAGTTAATTATAGCTTATAGAGACAAGAAAATCTATACTAAACTTAATATTTACACACAATATTCCCCATATAAACTAGCTATTTATATAGATATTATGAAATTTTATTTACAGTCCCTCTTCGCTTTGTTACACTAACACTAATGAAAGGAGGCACTATGAAAACAATCGGTATTATATGCGAATACAATCCATTTCACAATGGTCACGCTCATCAACTGCATAGCTTAGCACAGCTACATCCTGATGCCCTGCGCATTTGTATCATGAGTGGCTCCTTTGTGCAACGCGGGGAACCTGCACTCTTCTCTAAATTTGATCGCGCTCGTTGGGCCATTCTCGGTGGTGCAGATATTGTCATTGAGCTACCTACCCTCTATTCTACAGGTAGCGCACAATTATTTGGGACTGGTGCCATTCGCATGGTGAAAGCGCTATCTATGGACGCCCTCTCCTTTGGTTCTGAGACGGCTGACTTAGATGCTCTCGTAGACATAGCCAAACGTATGGATTGTAAAAGTACACAAGAACAGTTGCGAACCTATATTAAGGAAGGCATGTCCTATGGTGCGGCTTTCCGCAAAGCTTTAGATACGGAAATACTCAATACACCAAATGCATTATTAGGCCTTGAATATATTCGCGCAGGCTTGGCGTATAATGCAAAGCTTGAATACATACCTATTTTACGTACTTCTAATCATCACGAAGAAATGCTTACTGATGAATTGCCATCCGGCACAGCATTGCGTCAACTTATCACTAGTCCAGGTAATCTATCCTCTCAATGTATCACTAGCACTGGTAATCTATCCTCTCAACTTCAATCTATTATTCCTCCATCCATTGCATCTGATATGACTCAAGTAATAGAAAACGGTAATTATGTGAATTATAACCGTTACCACGATATGATACACAGTTTAAGTCGGCGTACAACGCCAAAAGAGCTAGAAAAATTTGGTGATTTCAGTGAAGGAATTGAGCATTTATGGTCAAAAGCAGCTCAACAGACGTCTTGGACTACAGCCACAGAAGAAATTAAATCTAAGCGCTATACCTATGCCCGCTTACAACGAATGGGCGCTTATCTCACACTAGGTATAACCAAAGATGTATTACAAAACGCCATGGCAGAAGGCCCACAATATGCTCGACTATTAGCCTTTAACGATCGAGGTCGTCAATGGCTCCGTAACGAATACGAAATACCACTGATTCAAAAATGGGCTAAAGCACCTAATGAACTAAGCGCATTAGGACAAACAATGCATCATATCGATACATTAGCTACCGATATCCAAGTCTTATGCTTTCATAATGAAAGTAATCGTATAGGTCATAGGGACTATTCCTATACACCGCAATATATTAAGTAACTGTTTTACAAGTACTTACATACTCTATTATAAATCTATACAACTAAACTGGGGTACATCATCTGAACTCAAAAAGGGGTTACAATACAGGCTATTCCTGTATTGTAACCCCTTCTTCACCATCTAGTTCAGCGACAGCAACGCATACGCTTTCAAGATGAGACGTAGGAATATTTTTACCTACATAATCTGCTCGAATAGGTAGTTCACGATGACCACGATCGACGAGCACCGCTAATTGAATAGATTTAGGTCTACCTGCTGTCATCAATGCATTTAAGGCAGCACGAATGGTCCGACCTGTATATAGCACATCATCCACAAGGATAATCGTCTTTTCCGTTGTATCAATCGTACACGGCTCCCCTTCTTTAGGCCGGGCATCACGATCATCACGGTAAATAGCAACATTTAATGACTCACAGTCAATATGGATGCCTTCAATGCGCTCGATTTCGGCTTGTAAACGTTTTGCCAAGATAACACCACGTCGTTCAATGCCGACAATAAGTGCATCAGATAAACCTTTATTGCGTTCTAAAATTTCATGACTTATACGACGAACAGCACGCATAATAGCGTCTTGGTCCATCAGTAAGCGTTTCTTTTCCATATATACGCCCTTACAGCATAGCTATCTCTATGCCCCTATATACCAATAAGTAGTAAACTAAGTACAAAATTAAGTACAAAATGTGTTCTATCAGATTATTTTCGTTTATCTTCGCGATACGTCTTAGCGAATTCCAAACACGCCTCAAAATCAGCTGGTACTGGTGCCTCAAAATGCATGTCTTCGCCTGTAATCGGATGTTTTACATCTAAAGAGCGAGAATGTAACGCTTGCCCTTCAATAGGGAAGTCCATACGGCGATAGCCGTAGAATGGATCATTAACAACAGGATGCCCAATATGAGCAAAGTGAACGCGAATTTGATGTGTTCTACCTGTTTCTAAATTACACTCTACCAAGGTTTGATGACCATAACGCTCTAATACTCTAAAATGAGTAACTGCATCTTTACTATTTTCAAAGACTACAGCCATTTTCATACGATCCTTAGGATGTCGACCAATAGGAGCCTTAATGGTCCCCTTCTCTTCTACGATATTACCTTGTACAAGAGCCCAATATGTACGTTTTGCAGAATGCTCTTTTACTTGTTCCGCCAATCCAATATGAGCAGCATCATTTTTGGCAGCCATCATAACACCAGATGTATCTTTATCTAAACGATGAACGATGCCAGGTCTAATTTCACCATTGATACCAGATAAATCTTTACAATGGAATAATAAGGCGTTTACAAGTGTACCGGAATAGTTACCTACCGCTGGGTGCACCACCATACCACGTGCTTTATTTACGATGATAATATCATGATCTTCGTACAATACATCTAATGGAATATCTTCAGGCTTTACCTCTACAGATTCAGGTTCGGGAATCTCTACCTGAATGACCATGTTAGGAGTGAGACGAAGATTGGCCTTACCTACTTTACCACCAACGATAACGTGACCGCCTTTAATTAAACTTTGAATATAGCTACGAGAACCTTCCATCTGTTCCGTTAAAAACACATCTAGTCTCATGCCTTCTTGTTCAGCACTAACAATATATTCGTTCATCCTCTACCTCTTTATAGTTACGTATTATATATAATATATCCGCATACGTCCGCATATGTCCGAAGTTTCAAAAATCTTTCAGCACTGTGAAAGTATCAATTACTCATGGTCTTCTTTCACAGTAAATAAATGATAAACCACAAAAGCTACACCTACACAGATACCGATATCTGCAATATTAAAAATAGGCCATACACGGAAATCAAAGAAATCCACAACACCATGAATCATATAACGGTCAATACCATTGCCAATGGCACCAGACACTAATAAAGCAGATCCGATTTGCAATGTCCACGGCCCTTTAGACAAGTACTTCCAATAGTAAACACATACACCAAGCAGAATAACCGCTACGAGCAAGAAGAACCAACGTTGATTTGCGAGCATACCAAAAGCAGCACCACGATTAATAATATATGTTAAATGGAATACATTAGGAATAACCGGTAACGATTCCCCTAACAAAAAATGATTCATTACATAATATTTAGATAATTGATCTAATAAAAGCCAAATAATGAGTACAATATAAAACAAGATTAACTCCCTTACTATAATATATATCTTAATAGTCCTATTATACTAAGTTACACAATTTTAGGCAAAATAAAAAGCCCCTCAATGAGGGGCGTGTTTTATTTGTGATTACTCAGCAGAGATAATCATATATAGCTAACTATCCGCATAAACACTGCTTTTCTTTAATTTTAGGTTGAGCAACGGTTAAGCAACCGTTACAAATTATGCAGAGATTTAAAGGCCTAATGATCGTCTGACACGTTTTTTATTACACTACTTAAAGCGGATTCTTTTCCGTATAACCGTTCCATACCTTGACGTGTAACTAGCCACATTTTCCCAGACTTCTTAAACTCGCCCTCTTTAAATCCATTCTTTACACGACCTCTACAGTTTTGTTTAAGAGAATCAGCAGTAACATTCCAACGTTCTGCCGCCTCTTGTGTAGTCATAATATCATCTAGTTCAAATTTCAATTTCATCACCTTCTAACTAAACGTTTAATTACTAATATCAAAACAATAAGAGTTGCTATATTAATCAGCCATTCTATATATTGCATAATTCACCTCGTTGATTTACAATGATGTTGAGAAGGTGGCGGGGCTTTCACCCGCCTGCTTTTTACTCTTTGCTAACAAGTTTTAAAATGATGATTGCTAGTGTCAGTAGCGTTAACTCATTTACTAAGCTTGTTAGCTCTTTTATTATGTCCATGTTTATCACCTCCTTTCTACATCTTTATTATACCCTATATCGTGTATAAAAGCAAGTGTTTATTTTGATTTTTACAAACAAAAACAGAGCCTACTGACCTAGATATTTTCTAAGTTAGTAGGCTCTTTTAATCTTTTGAAATCAATCCATGTGTCCACCTTCACATGGTAAGGAGATATTGGATCACCTCCGTCTATCTACGCAACACACCCGCAAGAAATAATGCAGCATTACTAATTGCCCATGTATCACGTTGCCTGCGTAACCTTTGTTCTGTTCGCTTATTATTCTTTAGTTCCGCTTTCAACTCGTTCAATGATACGGAGGCTGTTTCCAATGAGTTCGCTTGCTTGGTTGTTAGCTCCGATGCTTTCGCTAACTCTTGCCCCTGTTTCTCGTTGATAGCTTTGAGCTCGGCCAATTCCTTGCTCCGTTCTTCGTTGATAATCTTCAATTCGTCCAATTCTATCGCTTGCTTGGCGGTTAAGGTCTGAGCCTCGTTCAATGACAAGTTTGAGCTCTTGATTAAGGCGTCTGCTTGTATCAAGTTCCCTTTGAGTTCGTTCCAACTTGTCAACGGCACGTTGATAGTTGCCTCTTGCGGTGAAGTAGCCGTCAACGAGTTGGCATGCACCAATGAGGAGCAACACACAACCACAAATAAGAATAAACCGCTTAACAGTAATTTGAGATTTAACTGCTTTGAGGTAGTTCGTGATTTTCTCATACATACATAGCCCCCTTTTAATCAAGATCAGACCAACGTGCCTCGTAACCTCGTACATCAACATGTACGAAGTCCTGATAATAATAGCAACCAATTCCGTCTGCACCACATTCTTCGGCAATCTGTGCAAGATAGTCAACATCAATGCCATCGTATGTAATGTCAGCCGCTGTGCCCTCTACATGTCGAGAATTAGAAACGCCCCCTACTTCCTCATTATGTTCTGGGCAACGGTAACCACTATTGATATATAATGGTACCCCTAAACGTTCACGGATAGCGTCTAACAAGTCTACTAAACGCTTGTCGATGACGTGATCCAGTTTATTATGTCCGTTTTCATCGACTTCATGACGATGGCAGTTGCAAGCGAACTCATAATCATCAAAGTATGTACCAATTTTCATTATATGCACCTCCATTAGAGAGGGCCCCGTAGGGCCACTCTTACTTCTTTACTATATTATCTATTTTAGAATGCACTACATCCAAAAGCCCTGCGATTGTGCTATTTCCTCCGTCCCTCATATTCTCGAGGATACTTAGAAACTCAACTGAGCCAAGATATAGCCAAACTAGATTGACTGCAAAAGCATATTGACCACTCATAAAATCAAAACACCACGCCCCAGCCGTTGCTAAGCAATATGTTAGCACCTTTGTAATAAAGGGCTTTCGCATATGCTTAGATGAGATTAAGCCTTTACCCCATGCTGCAGGAATGGCTATATATTTATCATAACCGCTTATATTCTCTGGGTTCGCCCCCATATCAATAAGCATTTGATAGCTAATAGCCGCCCAGCGTGTTATAAGGTCTAGGAATACCAGTATAATGAATATCCCTAGCACCTGCACATGTTTGAGCCCTAGCATATATATGCCAACCTCTGCCACTACAGCAAGCAGGGCTTTAATAGCGAATGAGTCTGTCAGAGTTCGCCATGCCTCGCATAGAAAATCTGTTATTACTTGCATTGTTTCCCCTTACATTACTATTAAAGTGTTTCTGTAGCACTGTTAACATATTTGTTTTGGGTGCTATCCCAAGTGATATATAAATCTCTACCACGAGTATAAGCATAAGTGTGAGTTCCGTCAGCATTGTCAAAACCTATCAACATATGCGTATCAGAATTAACAGCTTTAAATATAATCAACGTAGGTTCATTAACTGACATCTTGCTGTATTGGTCAATGATTGGCGCTGACTGATTATTATTAATGCTTGCATCGTTAAGCAATAGAACCACCTTCTTGTTGGTCTTAATAGTGATATGAGCTTCATTGCTAACAGTCCACGCACTAGGTCCGAAATTAAATACCGATGTTCCATCATAATTAGATACATCAATTTCTAAATCGTCGCCAAACTTCTTATACACTACGCCATTGGTAGCGGTTTCTGCTTTGTCTGGTGTCGCATTTGTACCTCTAATAATAAGAGTTAGTTGCTCGTTATCGTTTAGATCATAATATTTAAGCTCGATATTCTTAGGCCCAAACGGCTCGATAGCCACTCGCATATTATCGCTTTCAAACTCTCGTTTTTCACCATCATTAATGGCAACTTTAAAATGAGGTTCTCCTGTGAGGTCGATATAATCTTGCCCTGTGCGTGGTTGAGTATATTCGAGTTGTCTAAAAGTAGCGTCTGCGATATAGCCACTTTCTGACAGCGTTTCGATCAACTTAGTGAGTATAGTATCTACTTTTGTATTTTCTAAATAAATATTTTTAGATTTCAAAAGCTCAGCTGCTTTTTCGGCACTACCCGCATCACCTTTAGGACCTTTTACGCTTTTGAGAAATTCGCCATCTTTCTTTAATATTTGAGCCGTCTCTTCCGCGCTACCTTTATCACCTTTAGGACCACGTAAGCTATTTAACCAGTCTTGCTCACTGCCTTGGAAGCCATGAGCAACGGCTATTGCGTATGCACTTTTACCTGCGTCATTAACAATAGGCAGTATAATCCCTTTTCCTACCTTCTCGATAAGGGCCATTGCTGAGATTTCATCAAATTTCAAAGTTAATGTGTTATCCGCCATGATAAGTTACCTCCCCTTTAATCATGCATAGAAATATCCGGCACGATCGTAATCGTACCTTGACCAATCTTTAGCCAGTGTTCATCGTTATAAAGGAATGCGTCGTAGATGTAATCGCCACCCTTTATCTTCTTCTTCGCTGACTCTTGGCCAGAAATGAAAAACCTTACCTGTTTTGACTCTACCACCGGATGCAACTCTAATATCATATCGTCATATGGGCGCTTGCGAATTTTACAAGCGCCTTTATATTGACTTAATGTCATATCACTTTCAGGTGGTACGACATATGTAATATCAAAATCTTGCCCGGAGTGGAGTGTAAAATCTTGTTCGACCATATAGCCTCCTTATTGTCGTGCAATAACTAATATGTACAGCTCACCGTAGAAATAGGATTTAGTGTAAAAATCGTTATTTTCACTGCTATGTGAACTTTCCCCTTTAGCCTCTACTACCGCTCTGCGTTTGTCAGCAACGCCTATATTAGATTGTGTTCGTTCATCCTTTTGCATATACACGCTACACCAGCCAATATATCGAGCTTTTTGCTGGTTATATTCATCTTTGCTGATTTTATAAGGAGTTTTATTCTCCCATGGACTTGGCACTTTGGTTTTATAGTAGTTATAGTCGCTGTCAAAATAACGTTCGGTCATTATATAACCGACAGGAATAAACGTACATTGACTTTCATTAAACCCTTCTGGTA
Organism: Veillonella sp. S13053-19; assembly: GCF_002959835.1. NCBI lineage: Bacteria > Bacillati > Bacillota > Negativicutes > Veillonellales > Veillonellaceae > Veillonella > Veillonella sp. S13053-19. Next base: position 155,144 of record NZ_PPDA01000015.1, read on the forward strand.
GTGGACACCAGTCACCATGACGTACTTTATAGATTTGTACATCAATGTTTCTGATTTTAAACCCAGCTTGCATAATTGACTGAGCATCAATACGTGAGCCTGTGATGTTAGCGCCTATGATGTTACCGTTAGCATCAACTTTGAATGTACCGGTTTTATTTTGGATCGTACCGCCGATAATCTTACCACCTGTTACAGTCCCAAGGTTACCACTGATCGCGCTTAACTCTTCGACGTCCATCTTATCTGCAGACACGGCTTTAGCAGCCAGCATCTGTTTAGTAATGATGTTATTGTCAAACAGAGCATCACCGGTTACATGAAGCAACTTACCGTCAATTCTTGTTCCTGCAGAACTCAGATTGATTCGACTAACTAACTCATCACCATTTAATGCTTTCAATTTTAAGTCAATGCCGTTTTCTAATTGGCTAAATTGAGTAGCCATATTAGTGGTTAAGCTTTTAACTTCGGTAGAATATTCATTAGCAGTCTTTGTAAGCTCCTTAATCTTTTCATCCATAGACTTAATGCCAAGAGCTTCCTTATCGATTAAAGCCGGGTCAATGCTAGCCGGTACTGAAGTCCCAACGATATCAGAGTACGCACCCTCACCAAATACATCAACATAAGCGACTTTAACATCAAATACACCTGCGTCATGAGGTATCATATTTACGTTTGTAGTAACGAAATACTTCTCTGTACCGATGTAGATATTAGCGCCTATGCAAGTATCCGGGATGCTATCAAAGACCACGCTAACGCCAGTAATATTACCTTTTACTTTGACATTCGTCGGAGCTTTAGGAACTACTGCGTTATAGTCAAGTCTAAGAGCCGGACCATAACCTTTAACAGGATTGTGAGCGTAAACGAATACCGCATCTCTACGAGCCGATAACTTAATTTCAGAGCGAATATCTGTAGTCTTGGCAAGTCTATTGTTAGCTTGGCCAACATTACTATCAAGTCGAACTTCGTAATAATCGATGTAGGTATTTTCTACTGGGTCCCATGCAGCAACGATCGTCTTACCGATTGTTACCTCACCACGAGCCGGTGCTTTAGGTGTAGCCACACTCTCAGCGGATACACTTGCTGTGATACGGGCCTCAGCCTTACCGCTTTCATTCCCGGATGTATCAATAGCAGATATCTTGAATTGGTAATTACCAGTATTAGGAATGAAGTACGAGTACGAAGTACCGCCTATATGCTTAATTAACACTACATCGTTACCGTCATATAGCGTGTACCCATGTAGGTCAGCCTCTGTATTAGGTTCCCATGATAAGTGAAGTACGCTACTATTTACTGCATCCTGCGTTACCTTAAAGCCTTTAGGTGTAGCCGGTGGTATTTCCTTACCACTCACATACACTGCACGCTCCACACCTTCATACGCAGCACCAGTATTATTTGTACATACAATCTTAACGTCGTAGTTGACGTCAGTCGCTACACTTGGAATAGTCACGCTAGTAGCACTACCATCTAATACCTTGAACTGTTGCCACTCCTTAGCAGTAACAGGTTTGTAATATACGATGATATTTTTGGCCACTTTACCCCTTGGTAGTTGCCAAGTACCGTTAATATCACAAAGTACAGTACCGTCCTTTAAGGTCTTAACGTCAGCAATTAAGACTAAGTTAATAACCTTAATCACGTCAGACTTCGTCGTGTAGTCGATGATTGGCACTGATCCATCATCACCGGCGTACAACTCAGGGTAGTATTCGATACAGGATATCTTACGTGTCATTTCAGAGTTGGACTTGCTAATGGATAATACCCTAAACGGTTTAGCTTCTTTTGTAGCTTCACCATAGGTATATAAATCGTCAGTCTGAATAACTGCATTACTAGCAAGCGTTAAGGTTCTGCCAGTTACACCAGTTACGTCGTAAGACTCTAATGCATCCGTTTTAGCATTGCGTACCATGAGCCTATAAGTCTTACCTTGTTCAAAAGTAACCTCTCTATCAAGGATTACCTTATTACCTACGGCAGACTCTACACGGCCACCTTGCCCCCAGTCTGTCACATCATGCTGTAATAGGATTACATCCCCTATCGTGCACGCTATGGCGTCTGTGAAAGCCTCGAAGGTACAAGTACGCACCTCGTACTTATTCGCTCTTAGGTAGTGTTTAGCGTAATTGTAGGCTTGGTCTACATCCACACATCCCATGAGTTCGACTTGCGCCGGGCTAGCAAGGGATGTAGTTACATCATACTCTTCACTGAATACAGGGAGTACGTCACGCTCATAGTCTTTAGCCTTATTAAGGAAAGATACCTCGATAGCGTTTGCCCTAGATGATGTAGCCTGGAACTCTTCCATAAAAGAGTCCATCTTGATATTGCCTACAGTGAATAGCTGAGTAGGTGTAGCAGCATAGTCATATATACAACTAAACCGAGTACCTAAAGGTATTACCTTGCCTCTACCTACATTCTCAGCGTATTTAAGTGCATCCCATACTTGACTGGCATTGTCGTAAATGTAGTTAAATGTAATATGCTTTTCATCGCACTTATCAGCCCACGCCTTAAATGCGTCATATACGAAGCGTTCACGAGGAGCGCCTTTAACTACATACTCATCGCCAATCTTACGGCAATGATGAAGAATATCGTAGCAAGCCCATGCCGGGTTATTAGCCGGTTTAGACTCATACGCTCCGGTGTAGGTATTAAATACCCATACTGTTTTGCGCTCCTGTATCCATGTTACATTTGGATCATTACCATTTAATTGGTCAGTCGCTAATGCCTTAATACCAATGAGAACCTTACCAGGATGAATGAAGTCATCATAAACAATTTGAGTTAACTGTGACCAGTATACTTTGTTCACATGGCGGTTAGAGTTACCGTCCTTATGTGCACACCGCATACGGACTTCGTACTGTCCTGGTTCCTTTACATCGAACCGGAACACACGATAGATAGCTTTATTTGAACTATCCTTGATAACGCCAGTATATTGGCTATTATCGATGGATGTTCTTGAATGACTGTTCCGTTTAAACCAACGATTATCTGTCTTTTCAATCATGGCACTTTGTCCACCATTGTTACTAATCGGTAATGGTATCCACTCTGCAGAACCAACTTTACGATAACCGCCTTCAATAGTGACTGAAGTTTCACTTAGTCCGCCCTGGTCGTTTGAATAATACAAACCGTTAGGGAGTGATATAGTAACCTCTAGCGCAGTAGATAAGTTACCTTGCGTTTGATGTATAGACCAGTCGTTGTTAAGTTCATACGTTAATGGTTGGTCTGCATAGTTATCATTAAAGTTAGGGATAATCTCTTGGTCATTTGTTCCCAGTCTTACATCGAGTTGAACTTCTTTATAGTTACCGATAGGGTTACCATTTAATTTAACGTCCGTTATAGCGTCAATAGGGCCCTCTCCGGCACAGTATAATAGGTTAAGATATTGCTTACTTCCGTCGCTCGTTACGTGACGTGATATAAGCATACCCGCACTTTTACACTTACCATAAGTAATGGCTAAAGGATGACCTTGGCCAATAACAGTCTGTGCGCCTTGCCACCCATAAGTAGCGGACTGCTCGGTATTAGAACTATCTGTCTTAGGTGCAGATATTTTAGATATGATCGCATTACCAATCATGCCGATAGCCATTGCTGCTAACGTACGACCTAATACACTAGTAATACCGAATATCGCCCCTGAGGCGATGCCGGCAGTCGCAATAGATAAACCGATAGATAACAGAATACCAAGCGCTTGCTTTTCAACTTTAGGTAGTACTACCACATAGGCTTCATCTGTAGGTGATGCGGTATCATCTACTAACTCACCATTTATGGAGTACACCCATTCACCGGGTTCAGTGAAATATTGGTTAAGCTTTTTACCTTCAACAAAAGGCACAAGAGTCTCTTGTCTAGTGGTAAGGTCGAATGGGTTTCGAGCAATTACTAATCTAATCATTTTGAGCCTCCTTGTGCCTGTACACTCCTAATATACGTTTTCTTAGTCTGTCTATTGGTACGATACATACGCCTGCATATTCGGTAGAATGTATCATCTTACCTTCGCCGACATACACTGCGATATGATCAGCATTATTACCGTAGAGGTTCATGACAATTATGTCCCCTACTTCCGGCTCCTTGACTTCGTGCCAGGGAGAGTTCATATCTGGCCAATACGTTGCGTATGGCTCAAGTTGAATACCGGCTCTCTTATACACCTCTACCACAAGCTCCCAACAAGGCAACTCTTTCCACGGAGTACCTACTAGGTTATTTAGAGTTAGACGCATATAAGCCCCCTTGTGGTATTGTTGGCTCACCGCCAAATCTAACGCTGTTATTTAACTCACGACAGCGTTTTAGAGTTTTGTTACATGATTGTGCGTACCCTTTGTATCCGCACTCTACAGACTTAAATTTGAAAGGACAGTAGTCTTTCATTACTCGAACAGGTGGGAACCTACGAGAGAATGAGAAGTCTGTACCTAATGTGAACACCACCCAGTCTGCTTTAGATTGGGATGCATTAATGATGAACGTTTCTTCTAGTTCAATAATGTCCGGTAAGTTAGTATTAAATACTCGAATATTGACCTCACAATCTGTGAGGCCTTTATTCTTTTCTACCAACCGTTGGATAGTACCGGTTACATTCGCTACAGAGAGTTTAACGTTAGGCATCTGCTTAGTGTCCTCGTTGATATCCTCTAGCTTGAAGGGAAAGGCTGTGTACTTCTTTCCGGCTAAGGTTAAGTCCTCCGTATTATTCACGAGGAGGATATTCCCTTCCGGATGATGAAGTTCAATAGCCATTACCCATGCTCCAGTGGAGGATATCTTATTTTTCTCGATGATAGATGCAGTTGATAGCGTTAACATCTAAGCCTCCTGTAATTGAATAGAACCATTCCATATACCGTAATCACTAGCGGAGAAATGGAGTTGGTCCGCAAACCTTACTCTCACCTTCGCTAATGTCTCCGGATGTGTCCAAAGGAATACCTCTGCAGTATTTACCTGGTCAAAGAAATCCCTTAACTTGATATATTCCGAAGTCGGTATCTTGTAATTTACTGAATATGATCGTAACGCTTTTGTAGTTTTGCGATGGGTTAGCATCGTCATATTTTCTACCTGAGCCTTACGACTCACATCAGGTGTTGTTTCATCGATAGGGTATATCGGATATCTTATGTTTGGAAATTCTAACATACGCTATACTGCGGCCGCTTTAACAGCGTCCCGCATACCTCCTTTGTTTGTCATAAGACTAGATACTACTACATCAACTATCATTTGTTCGCCATCAAACTTAGTTTCTTGTTGTTGGCTATCAAGCTGTTGGCCAGATTGATTAATGATGTTAACCGTTACCTTACTAGCTCCTTCACCGCCAATCATCTTACGTGTTTGGCTAGCGTTGTAAATGCGGTGTGAGGAGTTGAACTGTAAGAGCTCTGGTCCATTCTCACCAACTAATGTCATACCTGCAGGTGCTATACCACCACTAGCAAACTTACCAAAGCTATTACCTGTAAATGCTTTGCTGAAAGAACCTCCACTAGCAAACGAAGATACATTGCCACGACCGGCACCTATAGCACCGATACCACTTACTACACCACCAAATAGGCTTTGTAGTTTAGGCTGTACATATTGTTGGAATGTTAGTTGAATCATCATCTTAATAATGGCATTTGTCATATCCTTGAATATGTCCTTAATACCTTTACTAAATGATTTCGTCCCTGTTGCCATAGCCTCGAGATTATTCGTCCATGCTGAGTTGATAGAGCTCATCGTACTATCGAAAGTCGATTTAGCAAGGTCCGCATAATTGGTAGTCTCTTGCTTATATTGTCGAGCTGCTTCTTGTAGGCTTGTTTTAAGACTGCGACCTGCGAGTTCCCACAGCTTTTGCTGGGACTCTAACAGGTTCTTTTCAATCTGCAGTCTTTGAGTAGCACTTAACTGGGCCTCATTGACTTCACTACGTGCGTAGTCAATATAAGCTTTTAGCTCTTCAGCAAGCAGTGCGTCCGCATCACTACGAGATAAGCGACCAAGAGTAACCATATTGGTTAAGTGGTCAACGGTTTCACTCGTTTGGGTGTACGCCAACTCCCTGATTTTCTGCTCAGTGTCAGACGCCAATTTTAAACGCTCTGCTTGAGCTTTCTTCTCAGCGAGTTCCTTATCCCCTACTGCCTTTGTGTACTCACGAACATTATCATCAATTTGAGCTTTTTGTGCTTCAGATTCCGCTTTGAGTAATTGCAAACGGTCGCCTGTGCGTTCAAGATCGAGTTTCTTAATATCCTCATTCATCTTACGAACACGGATAGCTTGATTTCGTTCAGCTTCAGCAAGTCTCTTTTGATACACCTCTTCGTTCTTAGCTCTAACTTGGGCAGTTAGATTTGACTCAGCAAGCTTCTTAGCATTTGCTGCACTACCTGCTGTGTCTGCAAAGGTACTCGATGTAGCACCTGCTAACAAGCTAGTGTCTACGTACCCTGTGATAGCACCGAAATCACCTTCAACAGATGGCTTGGCAACTACTCCAGTACTAGAGTTAGCCCCCGTATACCCTCCTGCACCATCACTAATGACGATGTGATTATCACCAAGTACAACGACACCATCGCCGGCCTTAGGCGTGTACCCGTCGCCTGCATCGTGCCATGCGCCTGCGGCTCTAGCTGCATCCATGATAGATGGGACATATCGAGGTACGTCCTTACCAAATGCCTGCAATACAGAGTCGGAGAATAGCTTTCCGCAGTCAGTAGCCCATGTACCATCTGCACCTAACTCATATGCCTTACCGAGTTGTTCATTAGCTGCATCTAGCACACTCACGGCTTCGCCAGTAGCGCTTCCACCCAGTCCTGAAACGGAACGGATGATATCGCGGATATTCTTATTGTTGGATTCATACTGGTTTTTAGCTGTTAGCTTATCAATTTCGTATTGACTGCCGTCAATTTGTAAGCTTTGCAAGGTAAGTGATCGGTACAAATCCGCCATGCGTTCCACAGCACTCGTCAGCTTTTCGGCCGCTTGTTGAGTTTTCTTAGCTGCCTGCTCTTGGGCTTTGGCTGCTTTTGCTGCTTCCTCATTCGCCTTGTTGATAGCTTCGGTATTTGTTAATCCGCCATTGGCAAGGTCCTCTTTCGCTTTTGCAAGCTCTTCATCAGCTTTCTTTCTAGCCTCGTCTGCAGCTTCCTTTTCTTTAAGCGCTGCATCGATTCTAGCACCTTCTTCTTTGGTAGCCATGCGGTCATTTTTAATGAATCCGAATAAAGCTGAGTCTTCTACCCAATAACGTGCGTCATGTGATTCACGGAACTTATCAGACATTCCTTGTGTCGAATTCGTATTCTTGTGAATACGCTTCCCGTCAACATCTACACCCATATAAGAGCCAGATGTTTTTTCGTTGTAGCGAAAATCGAGTAATGCTTTCCCAGCAAGTCCAATTACCGTAGCTAATGTTACCCAAGGACCGGCTGCAGCAAGTGTGGCCAATCGCATAAATCCGAGTGCGCTGGTTAGTGACCTCATAACTACGATTACAGCTCCAGCTTCTGCGCCGAATTTAACTATTCCGCCGATAGCTTCCTTTTGCTCAGCAGTCATCGACTCGAATTCTTTAGCTACATCTAACACGCCTTTTGCATAGTCATTAAACACAGGAACTAACTCATGGCCGATAGATACTGCAAGCCTTTTCCCTGTATTTTCTAAATCCTTTAATTCCCGATTTAGCTTTGCGGATTTAGCTGCAGTCTCATCGTCGATGATAAGCCCCATTGCCTTGGCACGTTCAGCCACCTTATCCATCTGTTCAGCGGACATGTTAAGCATGGCGTGCATCTGATACCCAGTACGTCCAAAGAGTTCCATTTCGACACGAGTCTTCTCAGCTCCGTCCTTCATCCCTCTTAAGCGTTCTTGTATCATCTTGAACACTTCAACGGTATTCTTACCTTGGATATCTTCAAGCGAGTAACCTAATTTACTGAATATATCAGTGCTAAGTTTACCCTCAGCCCGTGCGACTTCCATTTTCTCTTTGGCCACTCCGACGTTTTTTGAAAACTTAGCAAATGCACCTGCACTATCCTCCATAGCAACGCCCATATAATTAGACACAGCTAATAATTCACTGGTTTCTTTTGCCGTAGCACCAGTAATTCCCGATAGTTTCTTAACAGCTACATCCCACTGGATAGCCTCCTTGGCAAGTTTAGCGCCGATGCCTACAACACCGACACCGGCACCTATCGCCATGAGGTCATTCTTCATTTTGCCAAGGGCGGATTTGGCGCCTTCAGCACTAGCTGTAATTTTCTTGAGTCCGGCTTCCGTATTCTTATCTGTCAGCTGAACGACAATATCAATTAAATTATTGGCCATTCTTGTGCGCCACCTCCAATTCTTTGGCTTCTAATAATACAAGTAAATCGATAAGGTGAGGTAGTGGCTCGATGCCGTAAGCCCTCGCCACTTCTAACACCGCAGGCATATCGAATCCAGCAATGCCACCAGGATGCCAACGTCGCTGCATCCGGCTAGCGTTGTATACTCGCATGGCTTGTCTCGTTCCATCTAATTGATGCGGGGAATTAAACTCACACTCCGAGCAATCAAAATTCTGTTTAGTCTCACGTTGCATCTTGATACAATCGGAGCAGTATTTTGGTTTGTCGGAGCTGAGCCAACTCCACGCATCAATTAGTTTTTTTCGATTTCAGCCTTTTTTTCATGCGTAAAACGCATTGTATCAAGCGCAACTTCCATAAGATCATTGTCTGGTGCTGCGTTGATTTCATCTTCAGTCAAGCCGTAGATGCGCTGCATAATCCACTGCGCAAGTTCACGAGAACGCAATAAGCGTTCTGTATCCGGTGCTTCTTCAGGAACAGGTGTATACAATGGGTCTAACCCGGATTTAATTAATTCACCACGTTCGGCGAATGTTAAGCCTCTTACTTTGATATCTTCAAATGCCATGTTGGCACCTCCTAGTATTGTTCTTGATTATTAACTAATGTGATTACAGAAGCGGACCTACCTGTATCTGCACGGTAGTACGCCTTGAATGGCAATTCAATATTGACGCCGCGCGGACCATCGATGCCTGGAGATTGTCGTTCATATACAAGTTCAGGCAACTTGAATGTAAGCGACCAGTCATCTTGTTCAAGTCGCAATTCCAAGCTAGATTCTGTACCGTTAATCGCTTTATTCAAGAGGTCCTTATTTTGGAAGAACGCCTTAATCGTCCCTGAAATTGATACAATACCTGGGTCGATGTATGTTCTAAAACCTTTACCGCCGATAGCGTAAGAATCGCCATCCAGGCCAAAATCAAAATTGATATCGCAACTTAGTATATTGGCCACAGTAACGCCACCCTCTTTGATGGTTGCATTAAGATTTTGGAATGGTAAGAAATTTACAGCCTTAGCTGCAGCATCAAATGTAGTGGTCGCTAATGTTTCCTTACAGCCCATTACATCCACAGATGTAGTTAATTCAGCATCACCGCCAAATTTAAAGCCTAATTTACTAACTCGCACACCGGCGAATTGTTGGAACACGTTAACATCAGGATAGCCCTGTTCAATAGTTAACGACGGCATCGTATTACCGATTTTAAATACGTGCTCAGACTTCTTATTTGGTGCTTGGCCAGTTGTATTAGAAGTCGGTTGACCGAATGCAGCTTTTAGCCAATATCCGATATCGATTACACCAACAGGCACGGTTAAACTACCGGACGTGTCAATGTTGCCACGGAATGGCGCTGCGGGATTACGATCGCCACGGATTACTGTGGAGTCGTTTAAATTTTGACTAGCTTTTACGGAGCTAGAAATAATCGGAGTGATTACACCGCCAGTGGTTGGCGTTGTACCAAAATCCGCCTCAAACGCAATCGCCACATGGGACTGAGAGCCCTGTGCGCGTTTCGCTGTTGCCATATGCATTTCCTCCTTTAATATTCAATATTTCCGCCGATTACATGCGGGATTTCTATAGTAGCTGTTAATCGTCCAGTAAACACTGGGCGCCAATTCATTGAGTCTAATTCATAGTCAATGTCGATTACTGGGAACGCCGGATTCACCTTACAAATGCATTCAATAATTAGCTGCCCTAGGTTGTCCGATTCTAGCGCTCCATCGTAACGAATAATATTCTTAATGCGCGTTGCACCTTTATGGACAATCCCCCATACAATCATTAATGAATATGTGTAGGTATCCGCAAGTCCTTCGCTTTTACTACTTGGTAGTAATATGATGCAAGGGCAATCATCCTCAAGCGGAGCATCGACATCGTCGTAGCCGACATACAGTTGCGCCGGCTTTCCGTATTTTTCATTGCAAAATTTAGTCAACGCCTCATCCGTCGATAAAGCTTCAGCCCATCGATTGACAATGCGTGACATTGGAATTGTCTGTTGCATCAAATCACCTTACCTTGTAGTTACGTCGAGATGCGGATTGTGCAGATGGTCCATAAATAGCGTAGTCGCCTATCTTATCCTCGATATAAGGTTTAAGCTTAGGCTGTAACGCTGCTTTCATAGGACCATAAGTATGACGCGGCTGAATTTTGAACATCGATTTTCCCTTCGGTAACGGTACACCTGCAGCAAATAACTTCTTACGCATAGGCTCCGTAATCTGCTTGGTGTATCCTTCCTCGATACGTTCACCTAACCGTTTAGCCGAATTTGATAACCACCCGACACGGACGGATTGCTTGCCTTTGTCATATTGATATCCGACTGCATTCGATAGCTTACCGAGTGGACTATAGCCGATTGTCCTGGCGCTAATGCCCATATCAAGTAAGGCATTTCGCGATTTCGAACCCCAGGCTTCCCGTTCTGCCCGTCCTCCGCTTTGATAAGCTTTACGAAGTTTAGCACCGAATGCTGACTCGAACGCAGCTCGGCGAGCTGGTGCCATGAAATTTGGATATCTACGTCCACCTGGTGCACCCGACCGAATACCCTGCTTAATTTCCTTTTGCATCATCCAACCTGTTGACTTTAATGCCTTACGCATCCAGTCCGGTTTTGTTTCTGCAATGAAATTCAGATACGGTGTGGCTGTGTCTGTAATCGTAATAGGTTCATTACTCACGGTCTCACCGCCCTCACGTTATGGACGATTTCAAGGCAATACATCGTGCCGTCAAAGTTTGAAACGTGATCAACGTACCATTTCTCGCCATTGATATACACTTCGTCTTTTGATCGTGGTTCAGGAACATCCTTAGCACGCACCCAAATCTGAGCTTTATCAGCTAATGCTTTATCGACAAATCCAGAACCTTTACCATCATATTCGCCAATCTCCACGCTAGCTTTGATAGTTTGGCCTTTGTAGGTAATTCGTTCACCAAATACAGAAAGCAGTGCATTAGGCTTATACCCTAATTTCATAGTGCATTACCTCCTATGGAGTAGGCGGGCATATGCCCGCCCTTACATTACTTTTCTACATTAGGCCAAAGAGCTACATCAACGGTCTTAGCGCTTGCAGATTTTGAAGAAATGGCAATGCCCAATACTGGATTTGTGTCAGTTTTAGTTGCACGCTTTTGCGTTTCATCAAAATACACAACATCACCTACTGCAAATGCATCTGTCACAACTGCATCAACTGTAAAACATCCTGTGACCTTAACCGCACCGATTGCACCAGGCGCAATATCAGTTATTGCCACGCCGTGCATTTTGCCGACAGGGACAATATCCCCTACGGCAATCATATCGGATGCTGTATTTTTAAAATCAATACGATCTAATTCTTGAATGAATTGTGCCATATCTAGTTACCTCCTAAATCAATTACTAATTATTTACCAGGGTTTTTGTACAAGCCACGGAAGTCGAGCGCTGTTGCGTTGCAATCCATTGCTACTTTGTACTCGATGCCGTCAACTTTAAAGCCTGTTTGTGTTTCCAATCGAGGTGTTTCAACACCGTTCAAGTACGTTACTTCGATGGTTTGAACATCTGTAGGACGTGCGGCTAAATACCAAGCATGTGGATCTGTTAATGCCGCATCAACTACAATAGTGAATCGACCGCCGAATGGGTTAACTGTAGCATTGCTACGAGCTGGGTCCACTGTGGATTTAACCAATTCGTAAGCCAATGCTTCGAGTTCTGGCGGAATAATCAAATATGTAGGTGCGATGTTCAAATTGCGATTTTCGCCAATATGCTTTTGACGGCGCATTGCTGCTACACCCGCAGATAAGGATACAACACTTAATTCAGTACCAGTAGCCGCCAAGTTGCCTCTGTCAGTACCGAATAGTGCTTTACCGTCACTCAATACGGTATTACCTGTTAGCAACCCGTACACCATGCTGTTGATGGTATCCTTTGCAGAACGACCAAATTTGGAAGCGATATCTTTGAACACACCCAAATCATCATTGATGATAGCTTGTCGTGTTAAGCTGAATGTACGACCGTATGTTAATACACGAACGTCGTTACCAGCTTCTTCCAACTTAGAATCCTTGAATTGTCCACCTTCAGGAACGAGTTTCAATTCAGCTGTTTCAGAAAGTAAAATACGTTTTGCCGGTTTAAAATCACGGTTACTACCTTTGCCGGTCCATGCATCGAATGTAGCTGGTGCAGTTTCATAGCCTTGTACCAAGGACTTATTTGCTACGTTAGACAAAGCAATTGGGAATGTGGATGTGGAGTTAATCGCTTCACGTGCCAATTCCAAACGGTCAGCATAGTTAGCGGTTAAGCCTTCACGAACTAAGGACTCACGAGCTAATTCCATCAAGGACATAGAACGAAGTTCATTTGCGCCTGGTGCAGGGTTCGCAACAGGGATGCCTGCAGACATCATCAAAGCATCTTGCATAGCCATGCGGAACTTATCAGAATCTGCTTCACCAACTTTAACGGATACTGGTTTATTGCGTTCACGCAACGCATCCATTACTGCCTCACGAACTTCGGCAACAGATTTGCCGGATTTGATGAATTCATCTACACCGTCAACTTCGAAATCACGGCATAGGCTAGTGATTGTGGATACACGTTCACGTTCTGCCGCAATCAATTTTTTAGCGTCATCCGCATTAAAACCTTTAACTCCGGACTCTGGTACTTCCGGTACTACTTGTGGCACGTTTTGCTCAGTGCCTTTTGCATTTGCATCACCTTTCATAGGTTCCTCCTCATTATCATCTACACTTCTGCCTACCCCTACACTTGGATCTGCAGGGACGGACACAATACTAATTTCCAACGGTTCCCAGTCTGTGATTACATAACCCGGACCAGTAAATCGACCGTTGGAACTTTTAGAATCGGAATCGATTAATTCCTCATATCGACTTATGTCATATCCGACACTCACACCTTGTAACGTGCCTTTTAACACTTTTTGATAAATCTTTTCAGATTCATCATCTTCATCGAATCGAACAATCGCCTTGCCGCGATTATCTTCAATCCACACTTTATCGATGTGACCAACAACTGCACTGCGATTGTGATTGAATAGCAATGTTCCTAAACCGTTATTAAATCGGTCTAGGTTAACGCATCCTTCGTCATGACACAATATCTCTGTTCCGAACCATCTTTCATATGGTTCTTCAGAGGAAAAGGACAATTCGACGGTACGGTCATCATTCGCCTCGATGTTTGTAATTTGCGCCTCTCGGGCATATTTACCTAAGAGCTGCTTCTTTGCAAATTTCCCCACTAGCTATCATCTCCTTTCATATCAGTAGTGGTATCATCCGCTAGATTCGTTATGTCCCCATTCATATCAAGGGCAACACCCAATTCCTTAATGCGGTCTTGTTCTAGCTTCCGCTGTTCAAGTACTTCTTCCCAGTCTTTACCAGATGCACTGCATACGTCCTCGAGCGTTGTGAGTCCTGCCTTAATAGCTTCCTTGTTAGCATTAACTTCCTTAACAGGGTCAATCCAAGACCAGCCTGGAGCTAACCACGCTACTTTCTTATAAAGTTTTGGGTTTGCTGCATAGTCATTGGCCGGGATAATTCCCTTTAGGTAGCATGCTTCAATGAAAGCCCGCCATACAGGCATGCAAAAATGCTCGATTATAAAACGCTGCATCTGCTTGAATGATTGCTGGTCCTCCAGCATATTCTGCCGAGCTGCGGAGAAGTTACCACTAATGTTGCGCGTCACTATGTCCGCGCTTAAGCCCATGCCCGACGCTATGCGTCTTGTTTGGGTCGCCGAATATTCTGATGCGGTTCCTGCATTTCGCTTAGGTTCCGCAAACGAAATAGATTCACCTGCACGTAGATGTTGGATAATCCCTGGTGCCATTGAACGAACTTTCTTACCTTTGCCGTCCGTTTTGTTAGAAATTATAGGAGCGTTCCCAGTATTACTTGTTACAAACGCGCCAAAACATGCGGCTACACGAGCCGCTATAAGGTCGGCATCCATATATTCATCTACATCGTGAATGCGCTTTAATACGAGGGCTAACATGCTAACCCCGCGCAGTTCACTAGGCCTACGCGGTTTATGTAATAGGAAAGCCCTAGTACTTGGTAATCGTGCCTCGTTAAATGACCGTATCCCTAACGGATCAGTTTGGAATACGTGATACGCTATTGGTCTTCCATATTTATTAACTTCCACACCATTAACAATATTGTTGCCATTCTCGCTTACCGATACGGCTCCGATATTCTCACCCTCGATAAGCTGTAGCGATAGTGGTATATCTGTACCTTCGGAGGTCATATTGACTAGGATTTCTCCGTCATAGACCATTCGACGTAGAGCCATTTCTTGCAATTCATAGAATGTAGATATTCCTCGGATATCCGCATTCTCCTTATCCACCCAATCAGACCAAGCCTCCTCAATTCTCTTATTGAGTCTTTCGTTCAGCTTTCCTGCGCGGGTCTTGATTTTGCACTGTGGCTTTATTCCGGTACCTACTACATTCCGTAGTAATGCCAATACAACACTTTCAGCGAGGTCACTATTAAGTTCTGCTGCACGTGCACGACCTCGGATCAAATCACGTTGGCCTGATGCTACTTGTTCAGCTGTACCAAATACTGGCATCCAGTCGCCACTCAATCGGTCTGTTGACGCCGCATCATATCCACGTTCAAGCGAACTACGGAAATATGCTCTACGGGCAGCTCGTTCTGGATTGAAATATGCTATTACCTTATCGAGTATGTTCATCGTCGCTCCCATGACACGTAGGATGTCGTGCTATTGCCTTCCTCATCATCAACGCGAGACATTAACTCACGTTCACGGGCGTATAATGTCGGCAGGTCATGCGTCTTAAATCGCTTACCACCTACAGACATCTCGGCGTATCCATTCGTCTCGATTTCCTCGATTATCGTTCGAATACGCTCCAAGTCTTCTCTTGCGCTCATGGTCTCACCTCCTTCTTAACTAAACCAACCTCGACTATCTGCATTAAAATCTTCAGCATCCGTATCTTCGTCCTCCTCATCGGTATCCAGATTATATTCGGGTAAGTATTTAACACCTACCGAGTCCGCCACCATGGCGTTGTATACACACGTATCCAACAAGTGATTTGTTGGATGACTGGTTAATGGTTTCCATTGCACTGTAACTGCTCCGGTCTTTACATTTCGGATTTCTTGCTTTTCCTCCGACCGGAGGTGCTCCGAATATTCCTCTGGGCAATCCTTAAATAAATGAATTGTGCCAGGCTCATTAGCCGGACGTACCATACGTGCAAATATAAAGTCCTTCCAATAATCGGTATTCACTACGTACAGCTTCATGCCTCCGATGACGCCCTTCTCGATGCTGCTCATCTTATAAGGCGGCGCTAGAGGACTGTGCGAAGAATCGCCTTTAACCGGCACACATACTTCTGGGTACTGCGCACAGTACTGATATACTTCATCTGTTCGGTAGCCACTATCGATACCGGCCCTCACAATCTTACGAGCTTCACCATACTCTGATGGATATTCTCTATCGATGAGTATCTCGGTTAAGTCTGACCAACTACTTGCTTGACCATAATCGACTAAGTAACTTGATACACCATGAGCGTAGGCTCTAACCTCCCACCAGAAATGATCTTGCTGCACATCGACAGATGCAATAAGTAGTGGCGCATGCTGTGGCACAATACCTCGAGGAACTTCCGATTGCGTAAACACGAGGTTCTGCGTGCTTTTAGTTTTCGCAGATTTCCACGGCTCTGCTAGCCACGAATTGATGAAGTTCATTAGCTCACTTGGCGTATTTTTTGATTTGACAAACTCATACGCTACATCCCCGAAGGTGACCCATGGAGAATATAGAGATGATAGATGATAGGCGACCGACCGGACGACTCGAACTTGCGATTCATTCACCGCCCGCCATTCACCTTGCCGGAGCATATCCATCTTATGCTTATCATCAATACGGTGCTTACAATGTTCGCACTCATAATATGCGGTATTACGTATCATATCCGCATTGCCATGGTGTTCTTCCGGCCATTTTATCTGTTTGAATTTGAGGGTCTGCGACACCCCGCAATGCGGACATGGCACGTAATACTGCTTACGTTCATTTGCGTCCATATAGGATTGCCAAATATTGCCACTTTCAATCGTAGGAGTTGACACCCTTACAATCTTCTTATCAACGAATGTCTTGGTACGTTCCTCAGCCAGCTTAATCGGATTCGCTTCCTTACCGGAGAAAGCTGGGTACTTATCAATTTCATCGAAGAATAAGTACTTAATTGACCGACTTGACAAGCTACTTGGTGAGTTCGCTCCTACGAGCACCATGTAATTCCCGTTAACGAAGTCTAACTCTAGTAGCTTACTGCTTTCGTCATACATGTCCGCAAGCGGCTCTACGCTCCTAATCATTGGCTGCACACGTTTATCACTAGCGAATTTCGCGATAGTATCCGTCGGATAAACCATCATAGTTGGAGACGCGGTTTGATGTAACGCATATCCAATCATATTAAGTTCTGTTTCTGTCTTACCTATCTGCGCACCAAAACATAACGAGATGCTTTCAATGAGAGGGTCTGTGAATTTATCCATAGGCTCCTTGAGGTATGGTGTCCGTGCTGTACGCCAGCGCCCAGGTTCGGCAGATATATTAGTCAGTACCCTGTACTTATCTGCCCATTCTGAAACGGTGTATCTTTCAGGTGGCTTGAATGCCTCTAATTCCTCAGGGAACCAGTCAACCTTTGGGCTTACCTTTTCCCTTGGCTTTGACTTTCGGCGTGTACTCACCTGCGCGTGCGTAGCTTTCGAGGTATTCTTCGACAAGGCCATTCACCACCTTTTCTATACGAGCACGTTCTTCAGGATCCGTGAACTCACTTCCGATACGCTTACCTAATTTGGTAAACGATATCTTCATCTCCAATACTCGGTTAGCCCATGCCTGTGCCACATCAGCACGAGATATGTATTCACCCTCTAATATTTCAAGAAGCTTTTTTTCACGCGCTGCTTTAGACTCTTTTAAGTCAGCTTCAGCAACTAACTTTCGAGTGGCTGCAGAATGGTCTTTTGTTTTATCCCCTTTTGCATGTCCGAGATATGCGAGCACCTCTCTAAGATTCCACCACCCTGTGGCAGCTTTCGGCATTCCTGATTTATGGTGCCTGGAAATAATTTCAGGAGTTACTCGTAGAAGGTCACAAAGCTGAGCACTTGATACGAGTAAATCGCCTGCGGTATTGAATTTGACTCTCGGTTTTGCGTCGGCCATTGTCGACCTCCTTTCTGTCTCTTGACATTCAACTTTCAACAGGAAAATTTCTCCTACACAGAGACATCTATCGCGCGGGGGCGACCAGCGGCCATTTTTCGCCCGCGGAGTACCTTTTCCAAATTTTTATTTTCTCAATTAGTTATTATCATTGATACTCAATAAGAAAAAGGGTAGACCTCAACTAAGTAAGGTCTACCCCGGGGCAGTGTAGCAGGCAGACATATTGTGCGGGCCAGACACTACCTGCTATCTACTACACTTACATTATATTAAATTAAGAGTGTGCCATTCTATGCCATCTTTTCAAATTCAGCTATTGCTCTCTTGTGAAGTCTGTGAACTTGTCGCCATGAATACCCTAATTCGACAGCTATCTGCTCCCATGGCAATGCATTAATGTATCTGAGATTCAGTACATCCCTGTATTGCCCGTCAGCGATTTGACTGATGACATGCTTGATCTTGTTTCGAGAATCAATCAACTCATCCCACTCTCTGTTTAGTTCTTCCCTACATTCCTGTAAGTGTTTACTGATTCGTGGCATAGCATCTCCTGATTCACATATCTGTATAGCTTCTGAATGTAAATCTCGGTTAATCGCATCTAGCTGAATCTCTAACGCACGCATTCGCTGCTCAGTATGACGGACAGCTTGAAGTTCTTCTCTAGCCATCATATGCGATAGTCTCCATATTTACTGATAATCATCTGTGCTCGTAGTAATCCGTCAATGTATCCGCTTTCACGAATTCTATCATCTAACATAGGTGACCTCAGTTGTCTATTACGGGCTCGTATGATGGCAAGACTTAAATCTGACTGTATGGCACCTACAATCACATCTGCCCTGCTCCTACGCTTTTGCATCCTTTACCTCCATACGTTCGACAATATCCTCGATGGCTTCTACCATGTCTGCTTTGCATTGCTCAACAGCGGTAAACATCTCCTCACACATGGCATATGCATCATCACTTAGGTCGTCATCTAATCTCTCGGCAACGTTATCTTTGAGATTATCTACGACCTTAACTATATCCATGACAAGATGATACGTGTCATCTAGATAGTGCCCTTTGTTAATTAGTAATCGCTCGATCTTTGTCATACTGTTCCCTCTTTGCAATTTCCCGATTTAGATACCAACGGGCTTTTTTCAAATCCTTAATTGCATCGTCCTTATGCCCAGCTCGGGATACATACTTTACTACATTACCCAATCGATACCCTAGTTTCTTATCTTCGATGTAATCGATAACCTCGATATTCCCTTGTGTATAATGGCTCGGATGATTGATATCATCATGTTGTTTAATTGTAGAATTAGGAGATTTAGCTGTTATAACTTTTCCCAAATACTTCAATCTTTCATCAGCTGCCAAACGTTTTAAGGTTTCATCAGCTGAAAGCTTAATGGGTGGTGGCGGGGGATTATTTGGTCTCTCATACAATCTACCTGAGGTCAGTCCCATTTCAATTTTATATTTTCGATTATCGAAGTATTTATCAACAATATCTGTAACTTGAATAATCATGTAACATACTATTACTACGATAGCTCCAATTAATCCTGCCATTATAAATTGATCCATATCAATCATCCTTTCTGTATTTATCGATTCTTGCTTTTAAACTTTGCAGCACATATTCCTGCGCCCGGTCCTTTTGCGCTAATGCATCCATCATATCCTCGTCACGAGTTCCCTCACATATTAGATGGTGGATAATTACCTTCTCCATTTGACCTTGGCGATGTAACCGCTTATTAGCTTGTTGGTATAACTCAAGACTCCAATTTAACCCGAACCATATTACGTGATTCCCGCCGTCCTGTAAGTTAAGCCCATATGCCGTACTAGCCGGATGCGCTAATAGAATATCAATCTCTCCAGCATTCCACGCTATCTCATCATCGGCACCCTTTAACTCACAGACTCGTAATTTAGTCTTAGCTAATGCTGCTTTTAGTCGTTCGCAGTCATGCTTGAAATTATAAAACACTAATGCAGGCTTGCCGTTTAACTGTTCTACAAGTTCCATAAATGCCTCAATTTTACAACCATGTATCTCGTGAACGTTCCTATCGCCATCATATACGGCACCGTTCGCTAACTGTTGTAGCTTTGTGGATAATGCTGCCGCACTCAAAGCTGTGATATCTTCGTCAGCTTCGATCAACTCTAATACAGATGTGCGTTCCATATCTTCATAGGCTTTTTTTGCTTTTGAATCTAACTGCACATATTTAATATCGTTGATTACTGGAGGTAGCTCCAAATAGTCACTTGCTTTCATGGATATGCATAACCCAGATATTGCTGCCATGATACTGTCATTTGAATCGGATTTAGGTTTATAGGAGTACACCATTTCGCGTGACCTCTGATCGGGCTCGAAATAGTAATCTCTAAATCCTGTATATGTTTTCCCTAATGACTCACCACGGTCTAATAAATACACTTGCGCCCATAGGTCGATTAATCCGTTAGGGGCTGGCGTACCTGTTAACAACACCATGCGCTTGATGTGGTTATGCATATAGGCTAATGACTTAAAACGCTTAGCTGTATGGTTTTTAAAGGAACTAGATTCATCCACAACTACCATGTCAAATGGCCATGTATTCTTGTAGTAATCAACTAACCACGTTACATTCTCACGATTGATGATGTAGATGTCGGCAGGTGTGTTTAACGCCTTAATACGCTTTTTCAAGCTGCCTAATACAGTAGATATCCTTAATATACCTACACCGTCCCATTTTCGTGCTTCTCGTTGCCATGTAGCCTCCGCTACTTTCTTAGGCGCTATGATTAACACTTTACGGATGGCAAATCTGGAGTACTTCAATTCGTATATGGCAGATAACGTGATAATCGTTTTCCCTAAACCCATATCCAGGAATAACCCTATCTTATTTTGATTAACGGTCTTGTCGATACAATATCGCTGATACGCATGCGGAATAAACTGCATTACGCTTTCACCCCGAATTCTTCCGTAAATTGTTCCAAATAACCAGCCACTGCATCTGCACCTTTTAACACAAATACTTTTTGATTTAGCTTTTGAAGTTCACGGGCTTGGACACCCTGCAATCGCGAAAGTACGCCTTTGGATGTCTTCAATTCTACGAAATGTATAACACCATTCGGCCATATGACGATACGATCAGGCACACCGACATTACCAGGGGATACAAACTTATACGCTTTACCTCCCGCACGTTTGACACCTGCAATTAATTTTCTCTCGATATCTTTTTCTAGCATTTCTCACCTCTGAAATTCTTAAACGTTAACATGTCTACATACGCGTATATGAGGGTTCAAATTAAGGCTGTAAAGGGCGTATTTTTTCTTAAAACTCTTTGTTTTGATATTTACCAGTATATAATGTTAACAATGTTAACCAACATATATGAATATAGATAAATACTGACTTTATGCGTTAACATGGTACGTTAACATTCTCCGATTTTGTTAACATTCTAATGTTAACAAAAATACTGAGAATGTTAACGCTTAATTGGGGATGTTAACACTAAAATTTCAGTTTTGACTCGTTGATTCTGAACCCTCTTTGATGTCCATATTCACCAAATCTCATTATCTGACTTCCCCCCATTGTGTACGGGGAGTCCGCCAGTATTTGATTAATTTCCCTGGTCTCGCTCTTCTTCATGCGACTTGGGTCGTTACCGAAACATTCCCACCATACCTCTGCTGCACAAATACGGTCACGATATACTAACTCTTGCCCCTCGGCAGGTTTAGCATTCATGCTAAGGAACGTCCTCCGGGCGCTACGACTCATCACATTCCAATTTAAAGGTACCTTGATTAATAAAAACTCATTAATCAGTCCTGCTTTAGTGTTTGATTCCATATGCGCCTCTCTAGCCGCATCAGCCAGTTTTAGTACAGCCGGGTCATCCTCAATAATGAGGCTTTCCCCGCTTTTATAACGATACAAGGCCTCCGCCCATAACTGGTCAACTTCTCCCGGAAGATTAACAAATATGTTCTTTCGCGGAGTCGTCATCTCAAGATCAATAGGCCAAAATCGGCGATTGCCTGTAATATCTTTTAGAAATTCATATTGATTCGTACTGCCAAAGAACACACACTGCCGAGGATACTCTTGCGTACGTCGGCCATAGGCTTGACGAAATACATCTACTTGACGACTTAAGAACTGCTTAGATGCATTTTCTTCAGCCCTCGAATACCCAGCCATTTCACCGGCTTCTATAATCCATTTACCTTGAATACCTTCTGCAGCTTCCTTACCTTCAAAGGTATTTAAGCCATCAGCGTACCACTTCTTGCCCATTGTGCGGATAAGAGTACTTTTACCAATACCCTGACCGCCGATAAGAATTGGCATTGTGTCATACTTGCATCCAGGCTCAAACGCTCGCGCTACTGCCGCCGTAAATGACTTTCTAGCGGCTGCACGGGTATACACATTATCCTCAGCCCCTAAGTAGTCGATGAATATGGTATCTAATCGGGCAATGCCGTCCCAGGATAACCCGTTAAGGTAATCTAGTACTTCATTAAATCCATTTTGTTCAGCGCACATAATGAGGGCATCCATGATTTTATCTTTGCCGGTGATATCATATTTATTTTCTAGGTACCACCGTAAGCCCGCATCATCTGCGTCTGTCCATATACGAAGTCCTGGTGTTGGGTTCCATGGTAGGGCCCCTTTTGCCACGTATCTCGAACCAAATCTATCATAGGCAAGTCTACCGACAAGCGCTGGATCATGGTGCATGATTTTAAGCATGTTATCCAATGTGTTCTTAGGTCGACCGTTCTCGTCGTACTTTAAAGTCGAACTTTTCATCCAGTCGACGTTTGTCAACGCATTAGGGTCGAGGTCGGATGTCTCAGCGTGAGCCGATACATCCGTGATAATATCAGCGAATACATTTGATGCCGATTCTCGAGCACGGGCCATGTTGAGTTCGTTAACGACTATCGTATCTTGCATAGCTAGTTTAGCCATAGCCATGTAAGATGGCAGCTTATGCCCAGGTGTCCCATCCTTAGCGGTCTCGTCTAAGCTGTGGAACTTATGCAACCGGATAAGGTCAAAGGCATTAACCAGTTGACCACTGCACGGGTCAGTATTATGGTGACTGAACAGGAATGTATCGTCATCATAGATAACCGCCCCTGCTACCGTTGAGCCAGTAACAAACGTTAAGCGGTCCTCGCTGCCGTCAACATCGACATATGCATGAGGTATGAATTTATCAATCGCCTCACGGATACCATATATTCGACAAAAGGCACCTACGATACCTGGTTTTTCTCTTGGATCAGCTTGCTTTGCAAGTAGCTGTTTTTCATGCTGCGATGCTTCCTTACCTGGTACTTGTGGCCAAGAACGCACATCTCGCCAATCAGTATATTGGTTAAGCATACCGTCAGCAGATAAGAATGCCTTATCGCCTACGTAATATACGTACTGTGCATCATTCGGACATGATGGCCAATACATAAGCCGAGAGGCCTCGAACGTAGTTCCGTCCATCATACCAATGCCGATGAGCTCTGCCAGCTTACGAGCGACAGGCTCATACTCATCAGGTGTCATCGTTCTATCAGTAGGGACGATAACACGTAACCGTGGACGATGCACCGTATGAGAACGGGTAGAGTAGATGACATAAGCCATGCCTAGGCTATCAATCGTGCGAGCGACGTTCTCAGTTTCCCCAGGCGATATGGCATCCATATCGAGGGTAATCAGATCACGCCCAGACACGTTAATAGCTTTACGCTGTAGACCGTTTAAAGTACCACCAACAAAGCCGCCTATGTCCTTTAGCTTGCTTTTCTCAGATTTTGGCAATCTGTGATATTCGTCCACGGTTTCTGTTGTACGAACGGGGATTTTGAGGCGTTCACAAAACTCGGACCACAACATCTCCGTACGGGTCCATTGCTTTGATGTGCGACTCGCACCGATACTGATGGTAATCAGTTTATCGTTTTGCAAGTGTATCCCCTCCTAATCTTTCATATAATAGTCGTTAGTAAAACCTGCTGATGATAATAGCAGTCCATCTGCCCAAGGAATGTCAATTGAGAATATAGCGTTAACATCATTTAACGTAGATTCTGCATTCTCCTTGTTGATTTCAAGTACAGCTTCATCATGGATGTGCATGATAATTTGATATCCTACATCCGCCAATCGGCGCAGAGTCAAAGCTAAGCAATCACGAGCGACTGCTTGTGTGATGTTTTCGACTAATTTGCCGCCATAGGTGCTTTCAGTAACCCATGCAGCGTTTACCTTAGTCTTAAAATGTACAGCATCCTTACCGAATGCATTTTTCTTAATGCTTGGGCTAGGATAAAATAGCTTACGTCCGCTAGGTAGTTCAATCGTCATATAACGGTAACCGTACATTGGATCAATTTCCAAACGGAACATAATGCCGTGGTCAAGGCCTATAGGATTCCCGGTAGTAACGGTGTACACGGCCGCATTCTCAACGGCATACCACAAATCTCGTATTCTAGGCGATGCGTTGCGCCATAAATTTACGATTTCAGGTAATTCCTCCTCATGGAGTCCCATTTCAAGAGCTCCCATGGCTTTTAATGCATTCACTCCGCCTTGATAACCGAGTGCCAATTCAGCGACTTTGCCCTTTTGTCTAAGGTGTCCATTTTCGCCATGTTTAACAACAGGGACGCCAAACATAGATGATGCAGAAGCACAGTATATATCTCCGCCCTCAGCGAATACACGTTGCCGCCAATGTTCTCCCGATAACCATGCAATAACACGAGCCTCAATGGCCGAGAAGTCGGCCACACATAATGTATTGCCTTCTTCAGCAATAATTGAGGTGCGAATTAATTGAGATAACGTATCCGATACATCGCCATATAGAAGTTCTAGCCCTTGACGGTTTTTGGTTTTAACAAGATGCCTAGCCGTGTCAAGGTTCTCGATGTAATTCCTCGGCAGGTTCTGCACCTGGATAAGACGACCCGCCCAGCGTCCGGTACGGTTGGCACCATAAAATTGTAACGTTCCTCTGAGACGAAAATCTGATCCCATAGCGCTATCGGTCATCGTATATTTAGATACCGATGACTTAGCTAGCTTTTTACGAATCATGAGTACTTTTGCGGCAACGTCATCAGCATCCATCAGAGCATCGGCCACAGTGTCCTTAGTTAATTTATCAAGACTGACATTAGTATTATTGTTTAGCCAATCAAGCAATTGATTTCGGCTGTTAGGGTTGCTAAGCCCCGTGATTTGGTAAGCCTCATTCATCAACATTTCTCGATTTTCCTCATCAATGTATAAGGCCCCCTCAACCAATTCATGGTCAATGCGTACACCGCTACTATTGATTTGGATATCAAGATACCAATCTTTCCACGTATCATCAGGTACGGGGAATGAGGCTAATCTGTGATAACATTCCATCTCAGTGATAACGTCCTGGCGGTTGTACTCAATGAATGCATTCCACTTATCCATATCATGTCTAGGTAGATTACGAGTACGGCCCCCATTACGTTTGGTAGGCTTACATGGTGCACAAAAGTACTTAATAAGTGCTTTCCCCGATGTGTCCTTTTTCTTATCCTGAGGTAACCCCAGGGCCTTGCCGAGTAAGGCTAGGCCCATAGGATATCCTAGGTAGGCACCGTGAATCATCGTGCACTGCCACTGATCAACAGATGTGAGTAACCCTGCACGATTTAGACACGTAATTTCAAATTGTGCATTGTAAGCATGCTTGATTACATCTGGACTTAATAAATCACGAATTACACTGTCAGGAATTACTCCTCCCTGCGCTAAATCTACAACTTCAACAGGACCAAAGTCGTAGGAATACGCAAATAGTAATATGGCGAAATCAGGCGATTCAGTATATTTGTACACTCCGAATGAGATATCAGTCGATGAATATGTTTCTATATCAATACTTAGATGCCTCATATCAGGCACCTATTAGTAAGGTTGACCAGTTACAGGGTTAATCCCTACAGGAGCTTGCTGCACGGATTGCTGAGGTGTCGTAGCATATGCCGGTTGTACATAACCTTGTT
Organism: Veillonella sp. S13053-19; assembly: GCF_002959835.1. Classification (NCBI taxonomy): domain Bacteria; kingdom Bacillati; phylum Bacillota; class Negativicutes; order Veillonellales; family Veillonellaceae; genus Veillonella; species Veillonella sp. S13053-19. Next base: position 181,074 of record NZ_PPDA01000015.1, read on the forward strand.
GAGCTGCTTGTTGTTGCACAGGTTGACCTGCTGCTACTGGAGCACCGGTATACACATTAGCCGCACTACCTTGAGGTGCACCAAATACAGAGGATGCTGCAACAGGCATGCTACCCAACGCTTCACCATCGCGTACTTTTTGAACAGGGCCCAAACCACATCCGATACCAGTGGATTGATTGGAGTAGAAGAAGAATCGAACGAGTACATTGACATACATGCCGGAGTATACTTGTGTAGGATTTGTGAGAGGGTTACCTTGAAGATCTACTACTTCAACTTTATAGCTAGCATCTTGTGCTGCTGTAAATACCCAATGACCTTTACATTCAGGACCAAACTCCTTACCAGATTGTGTGTATCCATCGCCGTCATGAATTGGCACTTTTGGCTGTGCCGGAACACGTGCGCCGAATTTAGTACGAGCTGATTGGATAGCAGCTTCGATAGCATTCATGAGAGCTTGGTGTTGAGCTACATCAGTTTTAGGTAAAAGAATAGTAGCTGAATATCTAGGTTTAGCACCAGGCTGTGTGGAATTAGCCCAAGGTTCTAATAGATGGCAGTAGGATACGCGAACATTTTGCAATAATACTTCAGTTGGTTGTGGAACGAATGACATAATTAATTACCTCCATTATTATCATTAGATACATTAAATATTTGCGCCGCAGTAGGTTGATTGGTAATCCGAGGGCGCTTATCGGATTCCTCAACTAAGGTAGGCTTGCCTGCTTTTTTAACAATCATATCGCCTACCATATCATTAAATTGGGTCTTACCGATGGTCTTTTCCATCTGTGCCAATGTTAATGTCTTGCGTTCATATAGAATGCTTTCATCGATACCTGCTTTGATTAAAGTGTCAATAGCAGCATCGGTGTCTTGAAATGCCCGACTACCACGACCCTCTACAGCTTTCCAGCCAGGGACTGTCACCCCATTAAGAGATTCAGTGAGTGCGTAGTCTTTCATATCTTCAAGCCATGCAGCAACGTCTTTCCCTCGACGAAGGTATTCACCGAGTTCTGTCATCGAGATAAGCCGAGGATCATGATTAGAAACTAGCGCACTGTATAATGAGTCGTTTGCATCATATCGGGCTTTGCACTGTTGTTTCGCCCTGCAGAATCTGCACCAGTCGCCGGGTTCAAATTTACCATTGCCAGATATAGCCTCGTCTGCACGAGGTTTGACGAATGTATTACCCCACTCCAGTAGTTCTGCCGTAGGGATTTCCCATTCGCTGATATTATTAACACGGGGCTGTACGATAGTCATTTTGACCGTATTGAACATATAGAGTAATCTATACGCATCAATCGCACCAAGAGCATATAACATCATTTGCGGATTGCGTTCCGCATCAACGACTACCCCTTTTCCGTGCTTATAGTCAACGATGTGCAAGGTGTCCCCAGATAGGATGATACAGTCAGCTGTGCCGAATCCATCGGGTACATAACGGCTAAAATCAACGCGTTTTTCAATGGCTACTACTGGAGTTGCCGTGCAACCTAACATAACACCTTTGACATATTCAAGGTATGTTTCCGAGGTATCGTCCATTTCTGGTTGCCACAACTCATCCTTTTTGATTTTGTTGAACTTGCGAGTATATGTGGATTTCGCCATGGCCGTGGTATACTTCTGTAGTTTTAACTCACACAGTTCGTGTGCCAGGGTTCCTTCCTTTGCATATACAGATGTGCTATCGGGAAAGTTCTCCTCTAGAAGAGGGGCGGCTGTACAATGCAGCCACCGGTGCGACCCCGATGCGTTTAATAATGCATGTGATCGAGGTGCCATTAGATTCTTGCCCCCAATCCTCTAATCGCATTTACTAATTCGGGGTATCTGTCCTCAGGTACTTCACCCAAGTATTGAACACCGAATTGTGCCATTAATTGTTGCAATTCTACAGCTTTTCCTGCGTCAAGTAATGGTGCAAGCGCCGCTTGAATTTCAGGCAATGTATACTTTTTAACTTCCTGAGATACGGGAGCAGTAACAGGTATTTGCACAGGTGCGGTAACTGTTTGTACCGGGGCATCAGTTGCCACGTTGACAGTTGGTGCTGTAACAGCTACTTGAGTAGGAGTAACTTGTACAGCTGCATTAGGTACCGTCATGGATACCGAGTTTGGTTGCATAGTTACTGTTGTAGTAGGCACAACTTGATTTGTATCTTGTGGTGTAAGATTAGATATGCACACGGACGGTGCCGCTACTGTAGATACTACTGCGTCCACTATGCCAGGGGCTTTATCATCCATTGCTCTATCGCTATCTACAAAACTTTTGAATTGATTTAACACAGCTTTTAGCTGATTATATACGTCTAGTACATTAACTCCTTGAACTTCAACTTTAATCATTATTTAACTCCTCCTGAATATTAATAATTGATTGCTTATAATACGATTCTTTTAGCTCGAACCCTAAAGCCCTACGGCCCATACGAAGTGCCATAACTGGGACCGTCCCAATACCAGCAAATGGATCAAGTACGATATCATTTGGATTACTCCACAATTCTATGCATCGAGCCACAGTATCTAGCTGCAGCGGGCAAATATGACGTTCGTCCTTATTGTCACGAGCTGCTTTATAATTCAGCGTATGCGTTTGGCGGATATCGGCCCATACAGGATTAGCATATCGGCGCCATACTTGATGGCTATATATAGGCTCCGTATTGTATTTTTGCTTTTTATCAAACAAAACTGGATCGGGCGTAGGTCTTTCAATTCCTTTGATTCCCTCAGGTTCCTCTTGACCGAAAAACTGGGTAAACCCTTCTGGATGCGCGATGGGCTCCGGATTGTCACCAGGTTTACGCAATGTAACGATGTAATCAGGCGCCCCCATACGGCACATGGCAGAATCTTTTACAATTTGCTTATGTAAAAGCCCTAGAGCCTTTGTCCGAGTAGCCTCAATGAGAGGGTCTTTCCAAATCGTGACTCGGGAGTGCATCACGAATCCAGCATCCTGAAAGGCTCGAATAATGTCACCAGGAAAGTCTTTCATTCCGATAACACCGTCCCTGGATTTCGTGAGTGGTAAATCCATACAATGGACCGATACTAATCGCCCAGGCATTATTACACGGTATAGTTCTGCGATTAAATACTTGAAATGTTGCCAAAACTCGATATCAGTAGATGAGTTGCCCATATCCCTATCAGAATTAGAGTAGACATACAAACTACTAAATGGCGGGCTAAATATCGAGTAATGAACGCTATCATCAGGTAGCCCTTTTAGCACTTCTACTGAGTCGCCGTTATAAATTGCAAATCGGGACTCAATTAACTGATTTAGCACGTTCACGTTGTAAGTCCTCCTTTGCTTTCTTATTTAGCGCTTGCAGCATTGCGACTCCAGCAAGGGAGGCTATAGCTTTATTCATGCCTGCGTCAACAGCTAATTTAGTTAATTTGGCTGCTCTTAACTCATTGATGTGGATGACTCTTATGTTATGATCCTTAGCATAAGCTAGCTCTAAATTGCACCCGGTTGAGTTCTCCCAGCCGTTGCACACTATGATTGCATCGCAGCCACTTAGAAGGTCAATGCACCAGCCTATGCCGGTATCATAATCGACCTTATTATACAGATGCCCCAATATGTGAATAGGTGATAGGAATATATTATGAGTATCACTTCCAAAAGGTTCCTTTATTGGAAATACGCCCATATCATCCTGCAGCCATTTTAATACCGAGTCAGCATTCTTTTTATTTTTAGCCAATCCTCCGAATGGATGGCTTATGTAAATTTTAGTCATATAACAGCCCTCATTTCTGCCCAGTTAGGCAACACCATCGGCACACACGGATTGTATTCCGTTGATTCCCGTCTAGTTTTAGATAATTCAGTACGAACAGCGTCACGGGTTAGTGCAATCATAGCGTCCCTCATTTTTATAGCATCCGCTTCCTTACGTTCGATGTTTGCTTTAACCGCGCCCTCCTTTTCGGAGATTACAATATATGCGTTCACCTCATGCTTCTGGCCAAATCGCCAACATCGGCGAAGTGCCTGATAATACTGCTCGTAGCTATCAGATAGCCCAACAAATATCATATTGTGGCAGTTTTGCCAGTTCATTCCGAATCCAGCGATACTTGGTTTTGTCACCAAGCATTTTAGGAATCCAGAACCAAAACCTAACATCATGCCCTGTTTTCGAGTTGCCTTATCACTACCTTTGACGTCCTCTGCGAGATCAATCATTTCTTTCAAAGTAGTCGATTCATCATTAAGGTCGCACCACACTAGCCATTGCTCATTAGATGCATTGACTAAATCAGCTGCTGCTCTACATCTTGATTCAAGAGATGCTTTGCGAGCCCTGCGGCGTTCCAGTAAGGATAAAGTAGGGACATCCTCACCTGTTTTATCAACAACAATTTCATGTACGTGTAACTCAGGCAATTCATAGCCATCATCTTCATAACCCAGGGATGCCGGATTATCTAGCACTACTGCCCATGACGCCATCCACTCCCAAAAGGTATTCTCTGCATGGCCTTTTAATCTCCATTTAGCGGTATCACTACCATCGTGTGTGAAATACATAGATAGCAACTCATTACGGCTCATAATGCCGAGGAACTCCGCATGATTGCCAAGCTCCATATAGTCATTTGGAGCAGGTGTTGCAGTACATGCCAACCGATATGGTGTATTACTGAATCGATTTATTAAATCCGTACGTACTTTACCAGTAAACGACTTTAGGATACTCGATTCATCAAGCACGACACCTATCAAATTGTCAGTATTGAATCGTCCCAATTTCTCATAATTCGTAATATTAACGCCTGGCACAATATCATCATCGGATTCGCATATAGTCACAGGAATATCGAAACGTTCACCCTCGGACTGTGTTTGAGCGGCCACAGCTAGTGGTGCTAATATGAGTACTGATCCACCCGTGTGTAGATAAATCTCATATGCCCAGGACAGCTGCATTAAAGTTTTACCTAATCCACAATCCGCGAATATGGCAGCTTTACCTTTTGCCAAGGCCCACTTAACAATATCTCGTTGAAAGTCAAATAGGTGTATGTTTAGCATATCTGCATCAATAACAAATCCGTGAGATTCTGACATTTTAGACTTGGAGTTGATGAAAGCGTTATAATTCATAGACAGACGCCTTTACAGATTCATACTCAGTAAGTAATGCCGAGAATTCTGGATTATCTTTTGCAAGTAATCGGTACATAGTCAAGCGCTCAGCGTTCTTAGCCTTTTGTTCGAGTTTCTTTTCGATATCCTCCAACTTAGCTCGATCGCTTTCACGTTTATCGCATTTAGAAGTATCGATAACAGCAATGACCTGTTTAATGACGTTCCCTTTGAAACCTTGCATCCGAACAGTATCAAGGTCTTTTGCCTTTTTCAAAACACGAGCAACGCCTAGTCCATTTCTTGATTTAACAACAACCCAATCACCAACACCAATGTTATCGATTGGAATATTTGTATCGGATTCGTAATATCTAAACCAAAATTCATCTGGGTTATGTACTGGTGTGTTATTTTGCCAGTAATAATCACTGGTATCGTAAGTAACTAATAGGAATTCCATAAGATGTCCTTTCTGTGATATAATCAACGTAGAATATTATTTTTCTAATTTGAGCTTGTTGATGTTGCCGCATCATCAGGCTCATTTTTTATGCCCAAATCCTCGCATTCATCAGGAATGCAATAATCTCGCTTTGGACAGGTACTACAATTTCGCAATTTAATCACCTCCTTATATGCATTTAGTTGTAATATGGATTGCGACAGTATTCGCCGCATTTTCTTACTTGCGGGATGTACTCGACATCTTCGCGGTCTTCAGCATCGACTTCCGCCATATCCTTTTTGTAACCATACATGGATATGGCCAAACCGATGAGAGCCTGCACACAGAACTGTACATATCCTATTTGGTCGAGCTCTAAAGCTCCTATAGAGCCTGCGATCAGAAACGTGCCAATTAACATGTAACCCATTAATACTCGTCCTCCTCCTCTTCAATTCTTTCAGCCGTAATACCATCTGTAGTGACGATAATACGGATTTCCGACTCGTCGTAATCACACATAAAATTTTGCAACTCATATGCCGCATCCATAATATTGCTGTTGATGTGATTTAAAATACGATCAGATTCGATTGCTTTCATATGGCGTTCCATATTCTTTTGATTTGCTGGTATTTCAGTCATGTTTTAGTCCCTTCCTTCCTCATAACTTTGTAAGTAAGCTTTTAACTCATCAACAGTTTTATGTTTCAGTGATGCAATTAGATTGTCAGCCAGCAGGGTTGCCGTTCTGTGTGCAATCTCATTACCATATTCATTAGAGCTTGTTTCTGTAGCAGGTTGATATCGCTTATCGTGTTGGAAAGCATATTCTTCCCTCCATATGGCATCTAATAGATCCCCTTTGAATGTCATTGGCTTACCTCCTATTGAATTCCTGCGGATTTGAATTCCGCATCAACTACTTTCACATCCCAACCTAGCGAATGGACAAGAAATGTTCTAAATCCCTCTTTATCGATGACAAAGCTTCGGGATTTCTTACCAGGCGATTGCCAAGCATATGCGAATGGAAATCGGTCTCTTGCGATGCCCTCTCGGGTTGCCGTTAGGCTAACACCAAGTACAGCCGACATTTGGGCGACCGAAATCACTTTTTTAATCATGTGCACTGCCCCTCCTTTCATATAGCTTTTAAAATCATTCTGATTTCTTGACCCACCTGTAAACGATCTTTAAATGTATCTTGATTACGGAAATCATCCATATAGACTTCTAGCATCTCTCGGTATATTGCTGCTTTGAAGCTTTCTGGTTTCTCTACATCTTCTCGATACGGTTTTAAAATTGTAACGGGCTTACCAAATTCATAGTCGATAAAGCCCCTAGCCTTTAGCCGGGCTTTCATAACTCTAACCTTACCGTTCGGCCATCCAAGTAAATTTTCCATTTCCTTGTTGGTCTGCAACCCGCTATCACGGTAAGCGTTATACAAAAGTTCCAAATCCGTCATTTACTGCTCTCCTATTTTTTTATATCAATACTAAATTTCGTATTTAGGAGGTAAAAAAAAGTTCATCAATCGGCATATCTGTTTGTAAAGCGTCCTGTACATCTTTACATTCGTTTAATGTCAATGGGTACTTCCCATTTAACTTATCTAAAATTGTTGCGTATCTTACGCCTAATTTTTCAGCGAGCATCTTTTTAGACCAGCCTTTTCTTGCCAACTCTGCATTTAAGTTAGGGTACATATTCTCACCTCTTTTCTTATGTAATATTAAATTATATATCAGTAATTCGATATTTCGTATCACCTCACGTCTGTAGTATAATACGAGATTTCGTATTTGTCTAATAAACTTTCGTTTAAATACGTTTAATAGCAATTTAAATATGTTATTTCGTATTTATATATTGAAATTTCGTATTTTTATATGCTATTATATATGTAAGTTATAAATAGGAGTAATACACTATGACTAGAGAAGAATATTTAAAGCAACTTATACTTGAAGATTCAGGCACAGTAAAGGACTTTGCTCAAAAAATTGACATGCCTTACACCACATTACACTCCATATTGAAAAACGTAGGTGGTGCTGCAATCGATAAAATTATTAAAATTTGTAACGGGCTTGGTATTACGGCAGACGATTTGGCTAATATAGGGGAGCCATACACCGAAGGCTACTACACAGACCGAGAAGCAGCCGAATTTGCAGAGTATCTACGCACACGACCAGGGGCTCGTATGCTATTTTCTGCAGCAAAAGATATATCCAAGGAGCAAATGGAAGAAACAGTCAGATATATTGAATTTTTAAAATCCAAGAATAAGTAATATCTACAAGGGAGAGTGATATTATTGATTATTAATTTAATTTATTGTGACTTACCGAATGCTAAAGCGGTTTCTGAAGAGTCAGATGATGTAGATACTCATAATATCTACATAAACAAAAACCTCCCTCATGATCGTATGAGGGAGGAAATAAAACATGAGCTAAGTCATATTATTCGTGATGACTTTTATGTTGATCATCATGTTAATTTAGTCGAGCGTATGGTTAGACTGTCTCAACTTGAAGATGGCGACCTTAACGGAATCGACTTTTATCATCATATTATTTAACACGGGGAGATATAAAAATGAAATTGCGTAAATTGTTGCCTTTAATGGTTATGTTCAGCCTGTCTGTAAGTACTTCTTTTGCCGCACAGTTTATTGATGTAACTTCGGATACATACAATCAAATATGGAGTGTTGGCCAATCATATAAGACGGACCGCAAATTAGAAAACCCTGTCAATTACGGTGTTGAACTTCGGAGTGGCGCAGGCGGTGCTGCCGTATTAGTTACACCTGGCACAATAACAAAGTACATCGCTTACTCTAAAGACGAGCGCCTAATATTTCCTGGAGAAGCATTTAAGAGCGCAGTAGTAAATAGCAATGACTATGTATATATTGCCACTTATGCAATGCATCTGAAGAATCCATTAGCCGGTACTGTAGCTCAACAAATTCCATCGCAGCGATTACTTATTGAAAAAGACGGTAAGTATATTATGCCTGAACAGATGAACTCAGTTATATATGACGCAATGCCACATAGCTATGCTATCGTATATTATGCTTTCCCTAAAAATGTAGTGCTTAACGCACCGTATACAATTAAGTTCATCAACGGCAACGGCGATAAAATTGAAATCCCTATTACTACAGAAAAGATAGCGGATATCATTGATAAAGAAAATAACTTAGTATTTAAGTCTAATTAAAAAAGATACTTTACTATAAAAAAATCCTCTACCCTACTACAGAGTAAGAGGCTTAGTGATAAAGAAAAGACCCTCACCAGTGTGAGAGTCTTTTCTGAGGGGGAATGTTGTTGTGGGAGAAGATTAATCCCTACATGCATATAACGTTTACGAGAAGAATATATCAAATGTGTTTTTGATGTGTCAATATAAAGGTTATTATTTAAAAGGAGATAAATATGGATTTCCATACTATAGATATTCCTGAAGTACCGTCTAATAGAAAATACTGGTTTCTAAGAACAGAAAACGGTGAGTATTATAAAGATTTCAAAGAAAATAATTTTATAGCCTACGGCTTAGATGAAATATCAGAAATTCCTGAATTAAAGGCTGCTCAGACTGCAGAGGATGCATATACAATAGTTTATTCAAAATTATTAGCCATAAAGAAAAACAAACGTTCTGCAACGTTCTATACTAAACAAGTTTTAAAATTTGTTAATAGCTTTAATATCGGGGATATTGTCGTAATCCCATCTAAACGTAGCGTAGAGTATAGTATTGGCATTATTGAGTCAGATGTCTATGTAGATACTAGTTTTATAAATGAAGCCCCTGAAGCCCTAAGAGGTACATATGAGCCTTATACACTGTGCCCATACTTAAAAAGACGCCGAGTTAGATGGCTAAAAGTTGTAAGGCGTGACAAATTACCTATTCAACTATTAAGATTTGCATTCGCCCATCAAGCTTTAGCAGATGTAACTAAGCATGACCATTATATAGATCGATTATTACATCCAGTCTACTCGAAAAACAATAAAGCTTATCTCTCACTAATCATTAACCAAAGAAATGGTATACCTGCCGAAGAGATGGCAAACTTGCTTTCTGCACCAATCACTCTTTTACGCCTATTAAATGATATTCTTCCTCCAGAAATTGCTAACGACGATTCAATTATAGAATCCCGAGTAATTGTAGAATCGCCTGGAACGGCCCAATTTATTGGAACTACATCTAAAATAGCTGGAATACTGCTCATCATAGGGGTATTTAGCATTGGAGCAAATTTAAAAGTCAATGTTTCTGGGATTGAGTTGGAGTTGCAGTCAAAAGGGCTAATTCAATTGTATTTAGATCGTGTTTCAGAAGAGCATCGACACGAAGAAAAAATGTATGAGCTAGATTTAGCGGCTAAAAGATTAAATAGCTCTCTTAACGCATTAGAAGTTAACACGCCAAGAGAGCTAATAAAATAAGTTATAAGATTGTAATAGTCACGCATGTAAAAGTAATTACAGCAGCAACTATAATGATTATATATTTAGTAATTTCAATTCCTATTACAGAATAATGCCAGATGGATGGCATCCATATAAAAGGCACCGCTAATATAGCTGATATAGCCGAAATAAATGCACCATACCAAACAGCATATCCTATAAGTTGATATAACGTACTCATATGACTACCTCCTATCCTTTCTTATCTTCATTATAAGACTTACTTAACATTCTGTGCAATACCCCTACTACAAAAAAATAAGCCCTCACCGCAGTGAGGGCTATTAAAAATATCATACCTTAGAGGTACTCTATTTTTACTCCACAATTATTATAGCATACCTCTAAGGCTATTCACTATACCAAGGAGGATATTTATGGCTATGAAACGAGCTAACGGTTCTGGAACCGTATATAAAATGAAACACAAGCCGTTACGCAAGCCCTACAGGGCTGTAGTAACCTATGGCTACGATGCTAACGGCAAGGCTATTCGTAAATCAGTAGGCACATTTGCCACACAAAAGGAAGCTTACACAGCCCTTGCCCTCTACTCTACCAATCCACCGCAAGAAGAGCAACGCAAAATTACATTTGGCCAATGCTTTGAGTGGCGGATTGAGGAAGCAGAACGCCAGGGGTTGTCTGCTGGTAGAATGAAGATCATCCTTACAATACAAAAGATGGTTAGCCATCTTAACAATATCGAGATGAAGAATATGCGTGCTGCACATTTCCAGCCTATATTCGATAATTCAACACATACTAAATCGTATCAAAAGTTAATCAAGGCTATCATAGTATCAGTAGGCACGCTGGCCGTAAAACAGGAAATCATACCTAGGAACTATTTCTCCGATATTATCATCAATAAGAATGCTACGCCAATCAAAAAGGCTAACATTTTTTCAAATTCGGCCCTCTACGCCCTTTGGCAATACTCCGACGATATAATTGCCAAGCTAACATTGATATACGCCTACACGGGCCTCAGATTGAACGAATTGCAGACTATGAAGCTCGACAATATCCATTTGAAAGAACGATATATGATTGGCGGCTCTAAAACGGAAGCCGGCAAGGATAGATGTATTCCTATCGCGGAATGTATCTACCCTTTCATCAAGGAACTATATCAGCAAGCCAAATTTAAGCGTGTAGAGTGCCTTTTGGATAAGGTGATACATAAGGATACCTACCGACGTGAAATGCAGCGTATGTGCCAAACTCTTAATTTAGGAGAACACAAACCGCATGATACACGCCACACCTTCATATCGATGGCCAGTAATATCGGAATCGATGAAATTATCATCAAAAGGATCGTTGGCCACTCAAGTAAGGATAATATCACCCAGGAAGTTTACACGCACAAAACTATACAACAATACATTGATGCGGTTAACCGATTACCACACGGCGAAGCCCTCCTAAAGGGTGAGCAACGGTTGAGCAACGCTGACAAAATGTAGCGATTTTTGCCAATTTTGAAAAACAAAAAAGCCAGTAAACATAAGTGTTTACTGGCTTTCTACGTTTGCGTTCTTATTCAGCGGAAATTACAGATACTGGGCAAACGGATTCGCAAGAACCGCAATCGATGCAAGTATCGTTAATTTCGTATTTAGTTTCGCCTTCAGAAATAGCAGAAACTGGGCAAACAGATGCGCAAGAACCACATTTAATGCAACCATCAGCAATAACTCTCATAATTAGGACCTCCGTCAAAAATATAGATCAGAACTTTTGTTATCATTTAGAAAGGCACTTGCCTCAACTTATGTTCTCATTATCACACAGTTCTAATTGAAAGTCAAATGAAAATGATAAAAAAATGTATATTTTTTTGCATAACAATTTTTCCTTTTTGTCATAAAAAGACTATATCTATCTATATTTTGATATTATTTTTCATTTAATTAAATGAGTATTATACTCAATAAATGAGAACGTACCAATTATCATTTAAATTAAAATACTTAGTAGTATACTAGGAATTTAATTATCAATATTCATTATCATAAAAAAACGAGGCCAAATCATACGATTCAACCTCATTTATATTTATATAGTAAAGTAATATCTCTACTATTATTCACTATGGACCTGTTATTCACTATATAACAATAATACTATTTATTTTCTTCTTATAACACTTAGAAAGATGTTAAGAATGTTAGTGTACCTAAAACAACGCCTGCAAGGTTTGGTACGATTAAAATATAATCACGTTTAGGTGATTTTGTCCAACCATATAATACCCAGATCAAACAGGATACTGCTGCAAATAATGGTTGCCATGGTTGACTAGGTTGACCATGAAGATTAGCAATTATTTGTGGGATATAGGCTAAAAATACAAATACACCAATAAATGCACCAATAGAACCAACTAACATGTTAAATCTTTCTTTTGTCATAGATGACCTCCTTATTCAACATTACATTATTATATATTACACAATATACTATATCATATTTTTTTCGATGTAGTCAATTGTGTAAAATTAATCATGCAAATTAGTTTAATTCATATTGCTTTTGATTACACTTATATGTAATCTATATTAAAATCATATAGGCTAAAATCATAAAAAACGAGGCCGAATCTTACGATTCGACCTCGTATGTGCTTTATAGTAGAGTAACCTATCCCCTATTATTTACCAGGGAAGAATGGCCATACCATTGGAATGATAATTAAGCTTACTACGAAGCAAACTAAAATCAATGGAACACCGGCTTTTACATAGTCTGTAAATTTGTATTGGCCAGGACCAAGTACTAATGTATTTGGAGGTGTACCTACAGGTGTACCGAATGCACAAGATGCAGCAATGCCAATAGCCATCAATACTGCATGAGGGTCAGCGCCCATACCTTGGGCAATGGAGATGCCGATAGGAGCCAATAATGCACTAGATGCTGTGTTAGACATGAATTGAGTCATAACACAAGACAAGATGAACAATACAGCTATTGCAAAGTAAGGGCTAGGATTATCGCCTATAACGCCGATTACAGAATTAGCAATCATTTTACCTGCACCAGATTGGTCAAGTGCAGTTGCCACTGGCATCATACCAGCGAATAAAAAAATTGTTACCCAGTCAATAGAAGTGTACGCTTGTCTTTCGTTCAAGCAACCAGTTAATACGCAAAGCATTGCGCCAATAACTGCAACCATGCTCAATGGTAAGTTAATACCATAGCCTTTTAGGAAGTCGCCTAAAATCATAGCGATAATTACGCCTAAAAGAATAAGACCAGAGAATAATTGTTTCTTAGGATCGTTAGAAATATCTTCTGCAGCTACTTCTTGTTCTACTTCGCCAGCATCTGTAATTTCATGATTAGGTAATAAATGTTTACCAATAAGCATCATGAATACGATAGTAGCGATAGTCAAAGGAATACCAATCCAAGCAAATTCGAAGAAACCAAATTGTGTAAGACCAAATTTAGCTAATGTACCACTTACAATAATGTTTGGAGGTGTACCAACCATTGTATTGATACCACCAACACCTGCAGCAAAAGCCATAGGCATCAATTGGCGAGACGCAGGAATCTTAGCAACAGCACAGATACCAACAACTACTGGAAGTAAAGCAGCTGTTGTACCAGTGTTGGACAAGAATGCGGACATAATTGCTGTAATAACCATGATGGCAAGCATTAAGCTATTTTCGTTAGTACCAGCACGAGATACTACAGTTTCACCAATTTTTTGAGCTAAACCAGTGTAGAACAATGCAGCACCAACAACGAACATCCCAGCGAACAACACAACTGTACTATCAGATAAACCAGAGAATACAACCTTAGGAGTAATAATACCCATAAGGCCTAGAGTAATTGCGCCGCCTAGAGAAGTAATAGCTAAAGGAATAATTTCCGTAACGAATAAAACAGCCATGACTGCAAGGACGATTAAGGTTTGTTCTGCAATACCCATACATCATCATCTCCCTTCAGAGAAATGCACTGATTGTATTAGATGAGATATAAAATATAGCCTACAATACTGATAGCCAAAGAATAATACTTCCCCTAAAAAACCTCGGCTATTAAACCAAGTATATTTAGTTCTACGTTGGAACCATTTGGCCTTTTTTTCATTACCGATAATCAGTGCAGTAATAAAAAACACAATAAATGCCCAAATAAAACAAATCAGTATTTTTAATTCTATCGATAACAAGTGACCACCTCTACTATTTTAAAAGCACTAGAAGATTATTCTGTGAATTCTTGTATCACCTAATGACCGATCTGAAAAGCATTTATTACAAATATACCCTATTTATGCATGAATACATAGATTTAAACTTTTTATTATCATTTAGAAAGACACTTGCCTCAATTTATGTTCTCATTATCATACAGCTCTTTTTGAAAGTCAAATGAAAATGATAAATAACTATATATATTTTTGTATAGTAATTATCATTTTTATGAAACCCTAAGTGCTATACTAGTAACTTAATTATCAATATTTATTATCATAAAAAACGAGGCCGAATCTTACGATTCGACCTCGTATGTGCTTTATAGTAGAGTAACCTATCCCCTATTATTTACCAGGGAAGAATGGCCATACCATTGGGATAATAATTAAGCTTACTACGAAGCAAACTAAGATCAATGGAACGCCAGCTTTTACATAGTCTGTAAATTTGTATTGGCCAGGACCAAGTACTAATGTATTTGGAGGTGTACCTACAGGTGTACCAAATGCACAAGATGCAGCAACGCCGATAGCCATCAATACAGCATGAGGATCAGCGCCCATACCTTGGGCAATAGAGATACCGATAGGAGCCAATAATGCACAAGATGCTGTGTTAGACATAAATTGAGTCATAACACAAGATAATGCAAATAATACTGCTGTTGCAAAGTAAGGGCTAGGATCGGACCCCATAACGCCGATTACTGCATTAGCAATCATTTTACCTGCACCAGATTGGTCAAGTGCAGTTGCTACTGGCATCATACCAGCAAATAAGAAGATTGTTACCCAGTCAATGGATGTGTAAGCTTGTTTTTCGTTCAAGCAACCAGTTAATACGCAAAGCATTGCGCCAATAACTGCAACCATGCTCAATGGTAAATTGATACCATAACCTTTTAGGAAGTCACCTAAAATCATAGCGATGATTACGCCTAAAAGAATAAGACCAGAGTATAATTGTTTCTTAGGATCGTTAGAAATATCTTCAGCAGCTACTTCTTGTTCAACGTCGCCAGCATCTTGAATTTCATGTTTAGGCAATAAATGTTTACCGATAAGCATCATGAAAATGATAGTAGCGATAGTCAAAGGAATACCGATCCAAGCAAATTCGAAGAAACCAAATGGTTTTTCACCAAATTTAGTTAATGTACCACTTACAATAATGTTTGGAGGTGTACCAACCATTGTAATGATACCACCGATACCTGCAGCAAATGCTAAAGGCATCAATTGGCGAGAAGCAGGAATCTTCGCAACAGCACAGATACCTACAACTACTGGAAGTAAAGCAGCTGTTGTACCAGTGTTGGATAAGAATGCAGACATAGTTGCTGTAACAACCATGATTGCAAGCATTAAGCCATTTTCACTAGTACCTGCATGAGATACAACTGTTTCCCCAATTTTTTGAGCTAAACCAGTGTAGAACAATGCAGCACCAACAACGAACATGCCAGCGAACAACACAACTGTACTATCAGATAAACCAGAGAATACAACCTTAGGAGTAATAATCCCCATAAGGCCAAGAGCAATAGCACCGCCTAGAGAAGTAATAGCTAAAGGAATAATTTCCGTAACGAATAAAACAGCCATGACTGCAAGGACGATTAAGGTTTGTTCTGCAGTACCCATACATCATCATCTCCCTTCAGAGAAATGCACTGATTGTATTAGATGAGATATAAAATATAGCCTACAATACTGATAGCAGAAGCCATCAAGAAAGTTATACCATAACCCTCTTTAGTTTTAGGATAGCCAAAAAATAACGCTTCTCCTAAAAAACCTCGGCGATTAAACCAGGAATATTTAGTTCTACGTTGGAACCATTTGGCCTTTCCTTCATTACCGATAATCAGTGCAGTAATAAAAAAAACAATAAATGCCCAAATAAAACAAATCAGTATTTTTAATTCTATTGATAACAAGTGACCACCTCTACTATATTCAAAGCACTAGAAGGTTATTCTGTGAATTCTTGTATCACCTAATGACCGATCTGAAAAGCATTTATTGCAAATATACCCTATTTATGCATGAATACATAGAATTGAAGGGTTTTTATATTCACCAATAGGTGTACCTAATTAGGCACACCTTGGTGAATAATTATTAAATTACTAGTGGCTAGACAACATAGCAAGCATTGTACCTGCTGCTACTGCTGTACCAATAACGCCAGCTACGTTTGGACCCATAGCATGCATGAGCAAGAAGTTAGCTGGGTTAGCTTTCGCACCTACTACTTGAGATACGCGAGCTGCCATTGGAACTGCGGATACACCAGCAGAACCAATAAGTGGATTTGTTTTACCACCATCAACAAAGCTCATCAATTTACCGAACAATACGCCACCAGCAGTACCACCGATAAATGCAACTAAACCTAAGCAAATGATTAGGATAGTTTGATAGCTTAAGAAATGTTCCGCATCCATTGTTAAACCAGTACCAGTTGCCAAGAAGATTGTAACAGTATTGATCAACGCATTTTGAGATGTATCAGACAAACGTTCAGTTACGCCAGATTCACGGAACAAGTTACCTAACATCAACATACCTAAAAGGGATGTAATGGAAGGAAGCAATAAAGAAATGAAGATTGTAGCAACGATTGGGAATACAACTTTTTCAAAACGTGTTACTTCACGCAATTGTTCCATAACAATTTCACGTTCTTTTTGTGTAGTAAATAATTTCATAACAGGTGGTTGAATCAACGGTACCAAAGACATATAAGAATATGCAGCAACCGCGATAGCACCTAATAAATGAGGAGCTAGCTTAGTAGCTAAATAGATAGATGTAGGACCATCTGCACCACCGATAATACCGATAGCAGCCGCTTCTTGAGCAGTAAAGCCAAGCATCATTGCACCACCTAATGCAACGAAAACGCCAATCTGTGCAGCAGCACCTAAAAGTAATGTTTTAGGGTTAGCAATAAGCGGACCAAAGTCAGTCATTGCACCTACACCAAGGAAAATTAGAGGTGGAAAGATTTCTTGAGAGATACCTGCGCTAATAAGTGCCATAACGCCTTCTTCGAAGCCGTTACGAGGGATATTAGCAAGTACACAACCAAAGGCAATCGGTCCCAACAATAATGGTTCAAACTCTCTAGCAAATGCTAAATACAATAGGATCAAACCTACAAGAATCATGATAGCATTGCCTGCGGAAAAAGCGAGGAAACCGCTATCATTTATAACGGATTGTATCGCAACAGCAAAAGCCTCCATATGAGTTCCCCTTTCACAAATATAAAATTGTTATATGACGCGGCACGGCCGCGCCATACAAAACTTGGTATTAGCCAAGTACAACCATGTCGTCGCCAGTGGATACAGTTTGGTTAGCAGAAACGCGTACTTCGGAAACTACAGCATCATGTGGAGCTGCGATTTCGTTTTGCATTTTCATAGCTTCAAGGATCAACAAAGTTTCGCCTTTTTTAACTGCTTGGCCAGCGGATACTGCTACAGATAAGATTTTACCAGGCATTGGAGCTTTTACAGTTTCAGCACCTGCTGGAACTGGAGCTGCTGTTGCAGCTGGAGCTGGTGCTGGTGCAGGAGCTGCTTTAGGAGCTGGAGCTGCTGCTGGAGCTGGAGCTGCTGCAGGAGCTGCGCCTTTTACTTCATTAACTTCTACATCATATGCTGTACCATTTACTGTAACGTTGAATTTTTTCATCTTAAATTCCTCCAAAATGTGTATGTCTACACCAAACTTATAAATATTTTTTACACATATAAATCGGATAATCTTAGTGATTATCTAATTAGGCAATAATCTTATCGATTACCGCGCAAGCGACCTTCCATTTTCCAATTGTAGCTTACGATTGGGCGGATGTGCGCGATTTGATCAGCGGAATAACCCATTGCCGCTAATGCACCAACGATTACTGCTACTACATCTTGAGATGGAGCTTTACCGTTAGTTGTTGTAGCATTGCTCATTAAAATGCCTCCTAAATTTTTTAACCTCTACCGCTTAAGCGACCTTCCAAGCGCCATTTAGCACTGGTTGCTGTAGGTCGGATAGATGCAATTTGTTCAGATGAGTACCCCATCGCCACAATGGCACCTACGATAGCTGCTACTACTTCATCCTCATTTTGAGCGGATGCACTTGCTGCAGCAGGAGCTGCTGCTGGAGCTGCAACAGTTGTTTCAGTTTTATGTACTTCTTTTTTTTTCTTAGTTGGATCGACTAAATGTACGATTTCCATAAGAACGCCAAGAAGAATCAACACAACAAATACAACTGTCATATTAATCGCCATAATTAGCCAAGGATTGGTAGTAACTGCTTGTCCTTCCATAATCATTCCCCTTTCTAAAAAAGTAGTAAAGAAAGGTATCTCCCAAATTCGATGATATGTTTACCGAATCGAATTATAATGGAATATTACCATGTTTCTTTGGAGCACGGTTTTCACGTTTGCTTGCAAGCATTGCCAACGCGTTAATAACTGCTGGACGAGTTTGTTTTGGTTCGATAACTACGTCTACGAAGCCACGTTCAGCAGCTTTGTATGGAGTTGCGAACTCTTCTACGTATTTAGCTGTTTTAGCATCTTTATCTTCGTCTTTCTTGAAGATGATGTTAGCTGCACCAGCAGGACCCATTACAGCAATTTCGGATGTAGGCCAAGCGTATACTTGGTCAGCGCCCAAATCTTGGGAACACATAGCGAGGTAAGAACCGCCGTATGCTTTACGAGTGATAACAGTAATTTTTGGTACTGTTGCTTCAGAGTAAGCATACAACATTTTAGCACCATGACGAATGATACCGCCCCATTCTTGATTTGTGCCAGGCAAGAAACCAGGAACGTCAACGAAGTTAACGATTGGAATATTGAAAGCATCACAGAAACGGATGAAACGGGAAGATTTGTCAGATGCATTGATGTCCAAGCAACCAGCCATTACTTTTGGTTGGTTAGCAATGATACCAACGGATTGACCATCAAAACGAGCGAAGCAAGTGATGATGTTTGTAGCATAGAATGGTTGTACTTCATAGTATTCGCCATTATCTACAGTAGCTGCGATAACATCTTTCATGTCATAAGGCATGTTACTGTTATCAGGCAACAAGCTATTCAAGCCTTCATCTTCACGAGTTGGATCGTCACCAGTGTCTACTAATGGAGCATCTTCCATGTTGTTGGATGGCAAGAAGCCCAATAAGTAGCGGATTTGAGCGATACAATCATCTTCGTTTTCAGCAGCAAAGTGAGCTACACCGGAAACGGAGTTGTGAGCCATTGCACCACCAAGATCTTCAGCTGTTACTTCTTCACCAGTTACAGATTTGATAACTGCAGGACCAGTGATGAACATTTGAGATGTGTGTTTAACCATGTAGATGAAGTCAGTCAATGCTGGAGAATATACAGCACCACCTGCGCATGGACCCATGATTACGGAAATTTGTGGAATAACGCCAGATGCATTTGTATTTTCAAAGAAAATTTTACCGTAACCTGCAAGGGCATCTACTGCTTCTTGAATACGAGCACCGCCGGAGTCGTTGATACCAACGATAGGCGCACCCATTTTCATTGCTAAACGTTGTACTTTAACGATTTTAGCGGCATGCATTTCACCAAGAGAACCACCTTCTACAGTAAAGTCTTGTGCGAATGCGTACACTAAACGACCGTCGATAGTACCATAACCAGTTACTACACCTTCGCCTGGTAATTCTTTCTTTTCTTGACCGAAGTTAACACAACGATGTTTAACAAATTGATCAAGTTCAACGAAAGAATTATCATCGAACAATTTAGCCAAACGTTCGCGAGCAGTCATTTTGCCTTGAGCATGTTGTTTCTCAACGCGTTTTTCGCCACCACCGGCTTTAACTTTAGCTAGTTTTTCGTGCAATAACTCGATTTTTTCCTGCACTGTTGCCATTATAGCACCTCCAAATAAAACTTGTTACAGTATCATTTTATTTCATTAATAATTAAAGTTCAAGCATAATACATATTTAACATATAACTTGAATTTATATGTATATGTATATCTATAACTCATACATAATGATGTGAATTGGACACTGTATTATTTCATACGTTGACATAATTCAAGCAATACGCCGCCAGTTGCTTTTGGATGTAAGAAAGCAATTGCGGAACCGCCTGCACCATAACGAGGTTTTTCGTCAATCATACGAACGCCTTTAGCCATCAAATCAGCAATAGCATTTTCAATATTATCAACGCGCAATGCAACGTGTTGGATACCATCACGACCGCCGTTTTTCTCGATGAATTTACCGATAGGACCATCTGGAGTTGTAGTTTCTAAGAATTCAAGTTCAGCATCGCCACATGGGAAGAAGGATACTTTTACTTTTTGTTCTTCTACGATTTCATCTTCAGGAAGATGTTCAATACCCAATGCATTTTTGTAGAATTCTTTAGTTGCTGCTAAATCATTAACACCAATACCAATGTGATCCACTTGTAATACTTTAAAAGCCATTTCGATTATCTCCTTTTCAAGGCTAAATCTATAATGCTATGTAGTCGCCGTCTACTTTAGCACGCTTGTCATTACGCCGTTAACAACTGTGTACGGATCGCTTTCGCGTTCATTAACAGCTGCCACTTGGCTATTAAATTCGTCGCTAGTAATGATTTTTTCAGCTACATAACGACCAATTTGTTCATTAATCATTGCGATGATTTCATCACGAGTACGTTCTGCCCGACGAGATTCCAATTCACCAGAATCTTCAAGATACTCAAAATGTTCATCTAAAGCGTCGATGAGTTCATCTACGCCTTGGTCTTTACTAGCAATTGTGCGCTTAATTGGTGGGCGCCATTTTACCTCGCGAGAGTCAAGGTCAAGCATCATTTCAATTTCTACATTCAAACGATCGCAACCATCTCGGTCAGCTTTATTGATAGCAAATACATCGCCGATTTCAAGAATACCCGCTTTGATAGCTTGGATATCGTCACCGAGACCAGGAACAAGTACAACTAATGTAGTATCCGCATTTTTTACGATATCTACTTCAGATTGACCTACGCCTACTGTTTCAATGATAACTAAATCCATACCAAAGGCATCCATAAGTTTTACAACGTCTGCAGTCTTTTTGGATAAACCACCAAGACTACCACGCGTGCCCATGCTTCGAATAAATACATTTTCGTTTAACGTCAAATCGTTCATTCGAATACGGTCCCCCAAGATAGCACCACCAGAGAATGGGCTAGTTGGGTCGATGGCAACGATGCCGATTTTTTTACCTTGATCTAGATAATGTTTAACAACTTTATCTGTCAATGTACTTTTACCAGCACCAGGGGCCCCTGTAATACCGAGAATACGTGCATTCCCTGTTTTAGGGTAAATAGCCTTCATAATATCAATGGCATTATCATACTCGTTTTCTACAGCTGTGATGGACCGTGCTAAGGCTAGTCGAGAACCTTCAAAAAGGCCTTTAACTAAATCCATTCGCTTCACCACCTATCTTTGAATATGGGAATAGAGGGATTCATCTATTCTAAATGAGTCCCTCTCACCCATGCATTAATTATTTAACGTTTTCGTTGATGAAGTTAACGATATCGCCAGTTGGTGTACCAGGTGTGAATACAGCAGCTACGCCAGCTTCTTTCAAGCCAGGGATATCAGCGTCAGGAATAACGCCACCGCCGATTACAAGTACGTCACCCATACCTTTTTCTTTCAAAAGTTCAACAATTTTAGGGAACAATGTGTTGTGAGCACCGGAAAGAAGGGATAATGCAACTACATTAACGTCTTCAGAAAGAGCTGCTTCAACGATTTGTTCTGGAGTTTGACGAAGACCTGTGTAGATTACTTCGAAACCAGCATCGCGAAGAGCGCGTGCTACTACTTTTGCACCACGGTCATGACCATCAAGACCTGGTTTTGCTACGATTACTCTAATACGTTTTTCTGCCATGATTTATTACCTCCGAAATTAGCCGATATTATAATGTGGAATGAGCTTCGTATTCACCGAATACTTCGCGCAATACATTACAAATTTCACCCAAAGTAGCATATGTTTTAACTGCTTCAAGAATTAATGGCATCAAGTTAACGTTTTCGTCAGCTGCGCCAACTTTAAGTGCTGCCAATGCTGCATCAACTGCTGCTTGATCGCGGTTAGCACGAACTGCTTGAGTTTTCTTGGATTGGTTAACACCTACGGAAGCGTCTACGCGAAGCAAGTCTTTTGGAGCTTCTTCTTCAACTTGGAATTTGTTTACGCCAACGATTGTGCGCAAGCCAGATTCAACTTCCATTTGCCATTTGTAAGCGGATTCTTGAATTTCTTTTTGGATGTAGCCTTTTTCGATTGCTACTACAGCGCCGCCCATTTCATCAATTTTCTTGATGTATTCCATAGCTTCGTCATAGATAGCGTTAGTCATAGCTTCTACATAGTAGGAACCGCCCAATGGGTCAACTACGTCAGCTAAACCAGATTCGTAAGCCACGATTTGTTGTGTACGAAGAGCTACTTGTACAGATGCTTCTGTAGGAAGAGCCAAAGCTTCGTCACGAGAGTTTGTATGTAAGGATTGAGTACCGCCCATTACAGCAGCTGCAGTTTGAAGAGCAACACGAACGATGTTGTTGTCAACTTGTTGTGCAGTCAACATGGAACCAGCTGTTTGAGTATGTACACGAAGCATCATGGATTTTGGTTTTTTAGCACCAAAACGTTCTTTCATGATAGTTGCCCATAAGCGACGGGATGCGCGGAATTTAGCAACTTCTTCAAGTACGTTGTTATGAGCATTCCAGAAGAAGGAAAGACGACCAGCGAAGGAGTCAACGTCAAGACCAGCTTTCAAAGCTGCTTCTACGTACGCGATACCATCAGCAATTGTGAATGCGATTTCTTGCGCTGCTGTGGAACCTGCTTCACGGATGTGGTAACCGGAGATAGAAATTGTATTCCATTTTGGAACGTATTGAGAACAATATTCGAAGATATTAGTGATCAAACGCATGGAAGGTTTTGGAGGGAAAATGTAAGTACCGCGAGCTGCATACTCTTTCAAAATATCATTTTGAATTGTACCCATCAATTCAGTGGAAGGTACACCTTGTTTTTCAGCTACTGCGATATACATTGCCAACAAAACGGACGCTGGAGCGTTGATTGTCATGGATGTGGATACTTTGCCAAGGTCGATGCCGTCGAACAAGATTTCCATATCTTTCAAGGAGTCAATCGCAACACCTACTTTACCAACTTCGCCTTCAGCCATAACGTCATCAGAGTCATAACCGATTTGTGTAGGCAAGTCGAATGCACAGGAAAGACCAGTTGCACCGGACTCGATTAGGTAACGGTAACGTTTGTTGGATTCTTCAGCAGTTGCGAAACCTGCGTACATACGCATTGTCCAGAAACGGCCACGGTACATAGTAGGTTGTACACCACGAGTATAAGGGAATTCGCCAGGCATCCCCAAATCGCGTTCATAGTCGAAACCTTCGATATCAACTGGTGTGTACACACGGTTGTATTTCAAGTTTTGACGTTCTGGAGTTTTTGCACTTCTTTCGTCACAAAGTTTGTTATACTCAGCAATTTGGGCTTTTAAGTTTTCGTAAGCCATGTTTTCATCATCCTCCTAAAAAAACAGGTTTATTTTTTCATGCTTCCAGTTTCTGTGAAGCGTTTATGCCAAGAAAGAGCTTCATCAAGCAACATAGGTGTATGGGCATTCTTAGTTGCTTCTAATGCTTTTTCTAGGTATTCAGTTAACATTGGTTTGTAGTCTGGGTGAGCACATTTTTCAATGATCAAACGAGCTCTTTCCACTGGGCTCAAACCACGGCAGTCAGCCACACCTTGTTCTGTACAGAAAATCATAGTGTCATGTTCTGGGTGATCTACGTGAGATACATAAGGAACGATGGAACTGATGTCGCCATTTTTAGCAACGGAGTTAGTACAGAAGATAGTGAGATATGCACTACGTGCAAAGTCACCAGAACCGCCAACACCGTTCATCATTTTACTCCCCATAATATGGGTAGAGTTTACATTGCCAAAAATATCAAATTCGATAGCGGTATTCATGGCAATGACACCAATACGACGAGCAATACCAGGGTTATTGGAAATTTCTTGCGGACGAAGAATAATTTTTTTACGATATTCATCGATATTTGCATAGAAACGTTTCAACCCGTCTGGGGAAGGACTCAATGCAGTACCGGAACATACTGTTACTTTACCTGCATCGATAAGGTCAAACATACCATCTTGAATAACTTCTGTATAGATGGACAAATCTGTGAATGGACCTTTAGCAAGACCACTAATTACAGCATTTGCTACAGAACCTACACCAGATTGTAATGGAAGCAAGTTTTCAGGCAAGCGACCTTCTGCAATTTCTTGTTCAAAGAATTTAATAAGGTGTTGACTCATTGCTTTCGCATCATCATCGATAGGTGCTAGAGGTCTAGTTGTATCAGGGATGTCGCAAGGAACGATAGCTACAATTTTTTCAGGGTCGCAAGGAATTGCGTCAGTACCAATACGATCACCAGGTGTTTCCAATGGAATTGGTTTGCGATGAGGTGGATCGAGTGGTTCGTAGATATCATGCATACCTACCAAGGAAAGTGGTTGGGATACGTTTACTTCTACGATAACTTTTTTAGCTTGGCTCACAAATGTTGGAGAGTTACCAACGGATGTTGTAGGCACAATAGAGCCATCTTCATTGATTTGAGCAGCTTCAATAATCGCTACATCTAAATCACCAAAGAAGCCATAGCGAACGTTTTGTGCCATTGTGCTTAAATGCATGTCGATGTAATTCATTTTGCCGCTGTTCAACGCTTTGCGAGTGTCCCCATTAGTTTGATATGGGAAACGACGGTGAATACCGTTTGCACGTGTTAAAGCACCATCAGCTTCATCACCAACGGAAGCGCCTGTCCACAAATCGATTTTGAATGGTTCTTTTTCCATTCTTTCAGCCAATGCCAATGGCACAGCTTTTGCATAACCAGATGGAGTAAAGCCGGAAATACCAACTTTATCGTTTGGGTTAATCAAAAGAGCTGCTTCATAAGCAGTGACAATTTTACCTTGGAGGGCCGCACTTTTTACGCGGTCTTTGATGTCTATCACCATTACCATCTCCTTTAAGAGTAACATTGTATAAACGACAGTTTGATCTCTTGGTCGTTCCTTAAACCGACTTCATCGTATTCCACATCCAATGTATTGTCAACTTATATGACTAAAATGTATTTTTTTATACACTTCACTAGTGCATTATGACTAAAACGCATAGATTTTCATATTTTCACATAAGTTTTATTCACATCGTTATAACTCACAGGAATCATCGATTTAGTAGTATATATTGATGTTTTTCGGTTAAATCGAACTATCTCTATACAACATATAGAACCTTTTCAATATAAAAACAACATCTTACATACAAAAAATGAACCGTACACCTCCCTATAAAGATACAATAGATATACAAAAAACCGGTTTTCAAATGCAAGCAATAATGTTCAATTAGCTCTAACATTAGAAAACCGGTTAATAATACTTAATCATACCTTACCAAGGTATGTATTAATTATACCATATTATGAAATTATATAGCTACCATAAAATATGCTAATTATACAAGATATACCTATTTTATATGGTCACTCGTTGAAAGTTGCACTTTCACAAAGGCCCCAACCCAGCCTAGCAATTGCCAAAATACAATGGTCACTTGATGGCTATAGAGCTCAAAGTCAGATAAACCACTAACGAGAACAGCCACTGCTAAGGCGCCTACGCCTATTTGTGCTGCTTGTCGGAATAGATCCCCTTTTAATCGTATAGATGTAATTACATGACCTACGATAACTGCGAGGAATGATAACAAACCTGGGATACCTATTTCAGCCAAAATGTTCAAATATAAATTGTGCGCATGATACATTAATACATTAGGACCTTGAATATAATAGTTATACTCAGGGTAGACTAAGTAGAATGTATTCCAGCCAATACCAAAGATAGGGTTTTCTCCTATGATATATGTCGTGCTATCCCACAACGCCCAGCGAAGATCCGCTGACGTATCGTGACCTTGGAATATCGACCAAAGTCGTGACGCAATTTCACCTTCATAGAAGTACAAAATTATCGGTACCGCTAACAAGGATAGAAATAGACGTCGCTCTACAAAGATAGCCCAATAGAGAATCATAGCGGCAAAGCTAATCCAAATACCACGAGAATAGGTTAAGAGCATCGTTAAAAATAAAACGATACCTATGATGAGCATCGTCACCACGTCACGGGTGCGATTCTCTTTCATATAAACCAGTATATAACTGATGCATACGCTTAAGACCATCAACAAATAAGCGCCTAACAAGTTAGGGTTTTGTAATGTTGATGCCATGCGGCGCATCAAGTTCGGAAACTGTGCAGCATCTACCCATTCTTTTATATGTATATTAGGAATAAATAGATACTGATAGGCCCCAATAACACAGACAAGAACTGCGGTGCCTAAAAAAGCACGAAGAAAATAGTTCCATTGTTTAGGCGTTTGAATATAGGTACGCACTAAATAGTACATCCCCCCACCTGCTACAATTTGGTAAAACCAACTCTGAATAGACCAGTCCCAATTCGGTGACATAATCGACGATATACCAGTCCATATAACAAAGATCATCACCGTCCAAGACAGATAGCCTGTAGGTAAGCTCAAAGATTTACTAGATATTAAATCATATAGTGCCAGTCCTATAGCCAGCCAAAGGAGTACATCCCCTACCATCGGCTGCAACGGCATGGCCACAACAACACCATAAATTAGTCGTTCAATATAAAAGGTCAGTCGCTTCTGATTAGGAATAAGTGAGAGTTCCATGATCTCACCTTAGTGACTCATCTCATGGTTAAACCACTGACGAGCATCCCCTAGAATATATAACGAACCACATACGGCGATAATATCACCAGTCTTAGTATGCTTATAGGCCAATGCTAAAGCGTCCTCAACAGAGTCAGCAGTTTGAGTCGTCGCCTTTGGTACAGTGCGTCGAATGACCTCAACCAAGGTTTCAGGTACTCCCGTTCTATCTGTTGGCGCCGGTACAACTAAGACTGTATCTCCGGCCTTAACGACTTCACGGATAATCGCCTCTTGGTTTTTATCTTTAAGAATGGCCATAACAATCGTTTTTGGACTATCTTTAAACAATTCAGCATAAGTCATACCGAAAGATTCAGCCCCTGCCGCATTATGAGCACCATCAAAGATAAAGGTACGATCTAGACCTCGTTTAACTTCGAAACGACCGGCCCACGTAGTGCGAGCAAAACCTTCGCGCATCGTTTCTTCACTGATACTCTTATCGTCTTTCATCAATAGGCGCACAGCCATTAACGCACAAGCGAGGTTTACAGATTGGTGAATACCTACCATCGTCGTAAAGAGCATAGCAGGTGCAGCATCATTGGCACTGACCGTAATCATTTGACCACCTGTTACAGCACTGCGACTATCGATGCCAAAATCTTTATTGAAAGCATACAGTTTAGCATTCTTTTCTTTGGCTACATCCTCAATAATACTGAGAGGCGTACCTTGTGCAGCTGTTACTACAGGTACTTTAGCTTTAATGATGCCCGCCTTATGACGTGCAATCTCCTCAACAGTATCACCACAGTACGCTTGATGATCCATAGATACATTAGTAATAACAGATACTTTAGGAATAACGATATTAGTAGAGTCTAGCAATCCGCCTAAACCAACTTCTACTACCGCATAATCTACACCTTGATCTTTAAAGAACAAGAATGTGGCCGCCGTCAATATTTCAAATTGCGTCGGTGCCTCTACTCCATTACTGATGATAGTATCTACTGCCACTTTTACACGATTGATTAATTCACCGAAGGCTTCCTCTGTAATATTTCCATCATTGATTTGAATTCGCTCCGTATAGGATTGAAGGTGAGGCGATGTAAATCGCCCCACCCGTAATCCACTTGTAAACAGTGCGTAGGAAATATATGAGGTAACCGAGCCCTTACCATTCGTACCTGTAACATGAACAATTTTATAGTCCTCTTGTGGATTCCCAAGGGCTTCCATAAGAGCTGTAATTCGTTCAAGGCCAGGCTTAATACCGAATGAGGATGCCTGTTCTAAATAGGCTAAGGCCTCTTGATATGTCATATAAACCTCCTATTATAAGGTTTCAAGGAACGCTTCACGTTCCAATAACGCTTGTTGTTTTTGTTTATATTCTTCTAACTTTTCTTTTTCTTTCGCTACTACAGCTTCAGGAGCTTTTGCAAGGAAACCTTGGTTAGACAATTTACCTTCCAAACGGGAAATTTCTTTTTCCATTTGAACTTTTTCCTTTGCAATACGCTCTTTTTCTTTCTCGCCATCGATTAAGTCTTTAAGCAAGAGATATACTTCCATACCATTTACAACTGTTACGGTCGCATTTTCTGGTTTACCATCGTTGGCGCCAAGGATTGTTACCTTCTCAGCCCAAGCTAATGTTACGAAGTAGTCGCTATGGTCTGCTACAGTTTGAGCTAATGCTGCATCTGTAGGTGCCACGATAACCTCTGCTTTTTTACCTAACGGTACGTTCATTTCAGCACGCATGTTACGAATGCCTTTAATAGCATCCATCATCACTTCCATCTGACGAGCTGCGCCGTCAAGATCGTCAAAGTTCAAGGCTTCTGGCCATTTAGTAACTACGATGCTATCCCCTTCATGAGGCAAGTGTTGCCAAATATGCTCTGTTACGAACGGCATGAACGGATGTAACAATTCAAGCATGTGACGCAAGATAGTTACGAGCAAGTATTGAACTGTACGACGATCGCGTTCGTTGCTTTCACTGTACAAACGAGGTTTCGCCAATTCAATATACCAGTCACAGTACGTATTCCAAATGAAGTCATATACAGAACTTGCCGCTTCACCTAATTCGAATTTATCGAGATTAGATGTTACGCTTTGTACTGTTTCATTGTATTTTTGAATAATCCATTGATCAGCTAATGTTAAATCATCAGCAGTTGGAACAAAGCTTTCATCATAATTCGTAAGATTCATCAATACGAATTTAGAAGCATTCCAAATCTTATTAGCAAAGTTGCGGTTCGCTTCCACACGCTCCATGTAGAAACGCATGTCGTTACCAGGTGTATTGCCTGTTACAAGGGTGAAACGCAATGCATCGGCACCAAATTGGTCAATAACGTCAAGTGGATTGATGCCATTGCCTAAGGATTTACTCATCTTACGACCTTGGCTATCGCGAACAAGACCGTGGATGAATACGTGTTTGAACGGAATTTCATCTTCGAACTCAAGAGCCATGAAGATCATACGAGCTACCCAGAAGAAGATGATATCGTAACCAGTTACGAGAACACTTGTTGGGTACCATTGTTTAAGCTCTGGAGTTTGGTCAGGCCAGCCCATCGTAGCAAACGGCCACAAGCCAGAGCTAAACCATGTATCAAGAACGTCTGGATCTTGTGTTACATGACCGTGACAATGAGGGCATTCTGTAATGTCTTCACGACTTACGATAGTTTCGCCACAGTCATCACAGTACCATGCAGGAATGCGATGGCCCCACCATAATTGACGAGAAATCGTCCAGTCACGGATGTTTTCAAGCCAGTTTACATATGTTTTAGTAAAACGTTCAGGCACAAATTCTACTTCATGTTCTTTAACAACTTTAAGAGCTGGCTCAGCCAACGGTTTCATATCAACGAACCATTGTTTAGATACCATTGGTTCAATGATTGTATTACAACGGGAGCAATGACCTACTGCATGATCATGGTCATCGATTTTTTCAAGTAAGCCTAACTCTTGAAGTTCAGCTACTACTTGTTTACGCGCTTCTTCACGAGGCAAGCCATTGAACTTACCAGCCCCTTCATTCATTGTGGCATCATTGTTCATAACAACGATAGACTCTAAATCATGGCGTTGGCCCATTTCAAAGTCGTTAGGGTCATGAGCAGGCGTAATTTTTACACAACCTGTACCAAAGCTTGCATCTACATAGTCATCGGCGATTACAGGAATCTCACGGTTAACAAATGGCAATACCAAAGTTTTACCGATAAGATCTTTATAACGATCGTCTTCAGGGTTTACCGCTACCGCTACGTCACCAAACATTGTTTCTGGCCGTGTCGTTGCTACCACTACGAAGCGATTATCTTCACCTTTTACAGGATATTTAATATGCCATAAATGGCCGTGTTCATCTTCATGTTCAACTTCTACATCAGATAAAGCCGTTGCACAACGAGGACACCAGTTGATGATGCGCTCACCGCGATAGATCAAACCTTTTTCATAAAGTTTTACGAATACTTCGCGCACTGCATGGTAGTAACCATCATCCAATGTAAAGCGTTCGCGAGTCCAGTCACAAGATGCGCCAAGGCTACGGATTTGTTTTACGATAGTATCACCGTATTCTTTTTTCCATTCCCATACGCGTTCTACGAATTTCTCACGACCTAAATCATAGCGAGATTTACCTTCTTCTTTAGCGAGCATCTCTTCTACTTTGATTTGAGTGGCAATACCAGCATGATCTGTACCAGGCATCCACAACACATTGTAACCTTGCATGCGTTTGAAACGAATAAGGATATCTTGTAATGTATTATCAAGAGCATGGCCCATGTGCAACATACCTGTTACATTAGGAGGCGGTAATACGATACTGAATGGCTCTTTATTAGTGTCTACTTCTTCGTGAAAGTATCCTTGATTTTCCCAATAAGAATACCATTTCCCTTCTATTTCACCGGGGTTATAAGTGGTTAAATTTTCGTAGGTTTTCATCGTTCCTCCTAAAAATACTCCTTAGCGCTTCATAATCTTAGCCAATACAAATAGGCTCGTTTCATATAGCAATATCATA
Organism: Veillonella sp. S13053-19; assembly: GCF_002959835.1. Classification (NCBI taxonomy): domain Bacteria; kingdom Bacillati; phylum Bacillota; class Negativicutes; order Veillonellales; family Veillonellaceae; genus Veillonella; species Veillonella sp. S13053-19. The sequence goes on from NZ_PPDA01000015.1 coordinate 212,433, forward strand.
GGCAATGCAATCATCGTTTGAGAGAACATATCCGGTGTTGGTGAAATGACAGCACCTATGATAAAGGATATAAGAATAAATATCTTTCGTTTCGTTTTTAAAAAACGTGATGTTATTAAGTTGAAATATCCCAAGATAATTAAAATCAACGGCAATTCAAAGATAAATCCAAAAGGTAGTACAAAGGACAACACAAAGTCCATATACTGACCAATGGAAAACATCGGTTGTAATTCGTCGGTAGCAAAGCCCATGAAGAACTTCACGGCCGCAGGCAATACAAGAAAATAAGAAAATACAATGCCAATACCAAATAAAACAATCGCTACCGGTAAGATCCAGTTGGACAACTGTTTTTCTCGCACAGTTAAGGCAGGCTTAACAAAGAGCCAAATCTGATGCAGTATAATAGGCGCTGCTATAATGAGCCCTCCTACTATAGATACTTTCATATAGGTAAAGAAAGCTTCAGTAGGTCTCATATAGTAGAGCTTGCCTGCAGGCTTGAGGAGTATTTCTAATAATAGGTCTACATAATAGTAAGAAATACAAGTCCCCACAATAATGGCCACTACCATCAAAATAAGCCGTTTTCTCAATTCAGATAGATGGCCTACAAGAGATAGCTCCCGAGCTTCATCCATCATTTTCTGTTCCATTTCAGTATAAATTTGTTCATTCTCCAGTTCCTCAGGAACTTGTAGATTTGCCACCTTATACCGTTCTTGCTCTGCTTTTTGCTCTGCTTCACGCCGTTTTTGACGAACTACACTATCAAAAGAAGGTTTTTGTACGGGATATTCGAAATCCGGTTTTGGTTCGAACGGCTCCATATTATACCTTTCTATCAGCTAGATTTTCTACAGCCATCACAAGGAATTCCTTGCCTGGGAAATCACGTACCGCAGCAAGTGCGGCTAACGCATCTTTACAATATTTATCAGCTACCGCTAATGTATTGTCGATACCGCCTTGAGCGATAACGTAATCAATAATATCTTGCTCATTACCGCCATTATTCAAGGCTTTTATATCTGCAAGCAATCTATCTTTATTATCATCGTTTACGATACTTAATAAAGGATAGGTCAATAAACCTTCGCGTAGGTCATTCCCTACAGGTTTACCTGTAGTCTCAGTTGTTTCACGATAGTCCATGATATCATCTGTAATTTGGAATGCCATCCCCAAAGCGTGACCATATTTTTTCAACTCAATGATTTCAGACTCACTCCAGCCCCCTAAGAGACCACCTAATTCCATACAGCCTTCCATGAAGTCCGCTGTTTTCTTTTGAGTCTTAGTCATATAGCGCTCAATCCCTTGATCGATACGATATACGTCTTCCATTTGCATGAACTCGCCTTCTACGAGACATGTAATGATATGAGAGAAAATTTGTAAATACTTCATATTAGGCATTTCAGATACGATTTGGAAAGCCTTAGCAAATAAGTAATCCCCACTAAGAATGGCGACTTTATTGCCTTTGTGCGCATGAATTGTATTTTCACCGCGACGAATCTCAGCTTGATCTAATACATCATCGTGAATCAGTGTTGCTAAATGAAGCATTTCTACGGCTTCTGCAATTCTAATGCGCTCACGTTCTACAGATGTGCCTGCATTGGCAATCAATAGACATAATTGAGCGCGTAAACGCTTGCCACCAGCTGCTGATAATGGTCGAATCAGTGCATTAAAGTCTTCTGCACCTGTATTAAAAGATGATGCAAGAGATTCTTCAACGCCCTCTAAATCTAGAGCAATGCGTTCCATAATCTCTAACTCATTGGTTTGACTCATGCTTCATCTCCTACTAGAACTTTATTGATGCGTTGTTGTAAAAGCTCACGACCTGTATGTTTTAAGGAGCTATATAAAATAGGCGGTGTATCCGTTGGATACAGTTCCTTAATTTTAGCCAAGTTCGCAGACTTTTCTTTAGCCGTTAGCTTATCAGCTTTAGTAACCACAATTTGTAGTGGCACACCAGCCTCAACAAGCCAATCGTAGGCTACCTTATCAATAGGCATCTCTGGATGACGACCGTCGATAAGCAAGCACAACAACATCAATCGTTCAGAATGTAAAATATAATCGGCAATAAAGGAAGACCACAAATTGCGGTTTCCTTTATTTGTCTTTGCAAAACCATACCCAGGAAGGTCTACGAGGAACCAATTGTATCTGCGTTCCTCTGTTTCAGAAATATCCTCTTTTGACTCAATGTCAAAATAGTTTATCGTCTTTGTCTTACCTGGCTGTCCACTAACGAGGGCTAACCCACGGTAATTACACAACGAGTTAATCAACGAAGATTTGCCCACATTAGAGCGGCCTAGGAAAGCGATTTCCACAGTATCCCCTTCAGGATATTGATCCGCCTTCACACAGGAGGTATTATATTTTGCTACTATAATACGAGGCCCCTTCGGTTCTTTTCGTGTATATTGTGGTTTTGGCCCCATTTGTTTAGTGGATTTTTTCTTTTTTTGCATTACACAAGTGCCTTTGCTAATACTTCATCCATTGTCTTAACTGGCGTAATAATGAGTCCTTCTTTTACAATGTCAGGTAATTCTGCAATATCCTTTTCATTGCCTTTTGGAATCAATACCTCTTTAATGCCATGAGACAAGGCTGCTAATAACTTCTCTTTTAAACCGCCTATTGGCAATACGCGTCCACGCAATGTAATTTCACCAGTCATGGCAATATCAGAACGAACCTTGCGGTTTGTCAAAATAGATACCATCGCCAATGTCATTGTAATACCCGCAGAAGGACCATCTTTAGGCGTTGCCCCTTCTGGCAAGTGAACGTGAATATCGAGCTTCTTATAGAAATCTTCTTCAATTTTTAATGCTTTCGCATTGTGGCGAATGTAACTCATCGCTGCTTGGCCAGACTCTTGCATAACCTTACCTAAGCTACCAGTTAATGCCAATTTGCCGGTGCCATTCATAGTCGTAGCTTCACAAGGTAACACTACGCCACCAACAGCAGTCCAAGCTAAGCCATTTACATAACCAACTTGAGGTTTCTTTTCCCGTTCTTGGTCAACGAAAATTGGTGCACCTAAGAACTCATGAAGATTCTTAGTAGTTACTTTTGGTGCATCACCACCTTCTTCAACTACTTTGAAAGCGATTTTACGGCAAATCTTTGCAATTGTTTTTTCTAAGGTACGAACACCAGCCTCGCGAGTATACTCGGAGATTACTTTTCTCAACACAGCATCAGATAATTTAACCTTGTAGTCTTCAAGGCCATTTTTCTTAATTTGCTTAGGAGTTAAGTAACGCTTAGCGATTTCTAGTTTCTCTTCTTCCATATAGCTAGACAATTCAATAATTTCCATACGGTCTAACAAAGGACCAGGAATATTGGATGCTACGTTAGCTGTAGTAATCCAGAATACTTCGGAGAAGTCGAATGGTACTTCGATGAAGTGATCGCTAAATGTACTATTTTGTTCAGGGTCCAACACCTCTAATAATGCAGAGGATGGATCACCTTTATAATCAGATGCGAGTTTATCAATTTCATCCAATAAGAATACAGGATTCTTAGTACCTACATTCTTAAGACCTTGGATCATGCGACCAGGCAAGGCACCAATATACGTACGACGATGACCGCGGATTTCAGCTTCATCGCGAACACCGCCCAAGGATGCACGAATAAACTTACGGTTCATCGCTTTAGCAATAGATGTGGCCAAGGATGTTTTACCAACCCCTGGTGGACCTACTAAGCAAAGGATGGAACCACTGTTTTTACCAGTCAACTTACGAACAGCTAAGAATTCAAGGATGCGTTTTTTTACCTTTTCAAGGCCATAATGGTCAGCCTCAAGCATCGCATGAGCTTCCTTAATGTCTAAGCGGTCTTCAGTCAATTCATTCCACGGTAAAGCCAATACCCAATCTAAGTAATTGCGCAGAATTGTTGCTTCTGGCATCAATTGCGGCATGCGACTATAACGGGAAATTTCTTTATCAATACGCGTATGTACATCTTCACTTAAGTTAAGCGCTTTCAATTTAACGCGTAATTCTTCTGCTTCTTCCTCTGGATCACCTTTGTCACCCAACTCATCGTGGATAACGCGGATTTTTTCGCGCAAGAAATATTCTTTTTGCGCTTTTTCCATGGATTGACGCACTTGATTATTAATGGAATTTTCCAAATCTGAGATTTGTAATTCCATATTTAAAATGCCTACAATCATGTTGAGACGGCGAGCTACAGATAATTCCTCTAATAACTCTTGGCGTTTCAAATTATTGATTGGTAACAAGAATGCAACTTGGTCAGCTAATTCACATGGGTCACGCAATTCCATAACGCGCGTTACGCCTTCATCTGTTACAGATTTAGCTTCTTCTGCCCATTCACCGAATTTAGACTGTACGAGACGACGATAAGCTTCTAACTCCACATCATCTTCAAACTCAGAGGCTACGCGTTCGTAGTCCCCTACATAGTACGGATCCATACTTGTAATATTCATTACGCGAATACGTGTAATGCCCTCTACAAGAACACGTACAATACCACCTGGTAAGCGTAACATTTGCTTGATTTTTACTAATGTACCCATTTGGGCTAAATCATGAACGGTCGGTGCATCAACAGCATCATCCTTTTGGGTCACAACTGCTAAAATGCGATCCTCGTTCATCGCGGCCTCTACCGCTTTAATGGATTTGTCTCGACCGATATCGAGGTGAATCACGATATTTGGGTATACAACCATGCCTCTAAGAGGTACGGTAGGGATCCCAATTTCGAGTAAATTCATACTTCCTCCAGGTATTTATATTATGAAAAGAAACTCATTCCTACACAGAAATGAGTTTCTTCGAATTACGATTTCAACTGGATGTCTTGGTCTGCCTCATTTTTGAGTATAGGTTCACCTGTGCTCAGAACGGATTCACGATTCACGATGCACTTAGTTACTTCCGGCATGGAAGGAACTTCGAACATAACGCGTTTCATCACCTTTTCAATGATAGCACGCAAACCACGAGCACCTGTTTTTCGCTGTAATGCTTCATCAGCGATTTCTTCTAATGCATCTTCAGTGAAAGTTAACTCTACACCATCAAGGGATAGAATTTTTTCATATTGTTTTGTTAATGCATTTTTAGGCTTTGTCAAAATTTGGATTAATGCATCTCTGTCCAATTGATCTAATGTTACCATCACAGGCAACCGGCCAATGAACTCAGGAATCAAACCAAACTTCAATAAATCTTCAGGTACAACATCTTTTAAGATAGCCGATACATTACGTTCTTCTTTACGTTGCACATCTGCACCAAAACCAAGGGTTTTCTTAGCTGTACGCTTAGTAATAACCCTATCCATACCATCAAATGCACCACCACAAATAAAGAGAATATTTGTCGTATCAATTTGAAGCATTTCTTGATTTGGATGCTTTCTACCACCTTGAGGCGGAACAGAAGCAACGGTACCTTCTAAGATTTTAAGCAATGCTTGTTGCACCCCTTCACCAGACACGTCACGTGTAATGGAAGGATTCTCAGACTTACGAGCAATCTTATCGATTTCATCGATATAGATAATGCCGCGCTCAGCCCGAGCTATATCATAATCTGCAGCTTGAATAATTTTGAGCAAGATATTTTCCACATCTTCCCCTACATAACCAGCTTCAGTTAAGCTTGTAGCATCTGCAATAGCAAATGGCACTTCTAGCATTTTCGCTAAGGTTTGAGCCAATAGTGTTTTACCACTACCAGTAGGACCAATGAACAATACATTAGCCTTTTGTAATTCTACATCATCTACTACATTATCTGTTTGTAAGCGTTTGTAGTGATTATATACAGCCACGGCTAAAGAGATTTTAGCATCATCTTGACCAATGACATATTCGTCAAGATGAGCCTTAATATCTCTTGGCGTTGGCAATTCTTTTAAGTTGAAGTCGTCCGTTTCAACAGCACCCAACTCATCAGCGATGATACGTTCACATACTTCAACGCATTCATCACAAATATACACGTTAGGACCCGCCACTAATTTGCGGACTTCTTCGCTTGTGCGTCCACAAAAACTGCAGCGCATTGTGTCTTTATCTTTTGCCAAGGGGTGCCTCCATTACTTGCTTTCTACAGGTTCTCTAGTGAGCACCTCATCGATTAAGCCGTATTCAACGGCATCCTGAGCACTCATGAAGTTATCGCGATCTGTATCGCGAGCTACTACTTCAATATCTTGTCCACTGCGAGAAGCTAAGATACCATTTAACTCTTCACGCATGCGAAGAATCTCACGGGCATGGATTTCAATTTCAGATGCTTGCCCTTGTACACCACCTAATGGTTGGTGAATCATAACGCGTGCATGAGGTAACGCATAGCGTTTGCCTTTAGTACCTGCTGTTAAAAGCACTGCACCCATGCTCGCTGCAGAGCCTACACAAATAGTAGACACATCTGGTTTGATATATTGCATCGTATCATAAATAGCCATGCCGGCAGTTACAACACCGCCGGGGCTATTAATGTACAAATGGATATCCTTGTCAGGATCCTCTGCTTCTAGGAATAGCATTTGCGCAATAACCGCATTAGCCACACTATCATCGATGGGACCACCGAGGAAGATAATGCGATCCTTTAACAAGCGAGAGTAAATATCATAGGAACGCTCACCGCGTTCACTTTGTTCAACTACGATTGGTACATACATGTATTCACCTTTTCATGTACCTAGTTGAGCAAACTATTATTCAGCCGCTTCAGCGCCTTTTGCATTATCAATAATGAATCGAGCTGCTTTTTTGCGAGCTACAGAGCCTGCCAACATAGCTACACGACCTTCTTTTGCAATAATATCCCAAACTTCTTTAGGATCTGCCCCAAAGTTTTGAGCCATAATGAAGATTTCACGGTTCATGTCGTCTGGAGTTACTTCAATACCTTCAGCAGTTGCGATAGCATCTAATACTAAATCAGCGCGTACGTTTTCAGCTGCGGAATCTTTGTATTCAGAACGTAAATCTTCGATAGTTTTGTTGGAGAATTTCAAGTAGTCATCAAGTTTCAAGCCACGGCCTTCCATGTTCATAGCCAATTCTTGAATCATTTGTTCCACACGATCTTCGATCATTACTTCTGGGATTTCAACAGTTGCGTTTTTAACAGCTGTTTGAATCAAGTCAGCATTGTAAGTATCGATTGCGCGACGGGAAGCTTCTTCTTCCATTTTAGCGCGAAGATCTTTTTTCAATTCTTCAATAGTTTCGTAAGAGCTTGTTTCTTTTGCGAACTCGTCGTTCAATTCAGGCAACTCTTTACGTTTAATGTCATGGATGTGAGTTTTGAATTCTGCTTCTTTACCAGCAAGTTCTGCTACGAAGTAGTCTTCAGGGAATGTTACTTTTACAGTTACATCATCGCCAGCTTTAGCGCCGATCAATTGATCTTCGAAGCCAGGAATGAAGCTACCAGAACCGATTTGTAATGGGTAGGATTTACCTTCACCACCATCGAATGGTTTACCGTCAATGGAACCAGCGAAGTCGATTACTGCAAAGTCGTCTTTTTGAATTGTAGCGCCTTCTTCAGCAACAACCATTTTCGCTTGTTGTTCACGAATGTTGTTTAATTGTTCTTCGATTTGTTCATCAGTTACTGTAGCATCTTGTTTTTCAGCTTCTAAGCCTTTGTAATCGCCAAGTTTAACTTCAGGGCGTTTAGTTACAGTAGCTTTAAAGATTAAATCTTTACCTTCTTCGAATTGTTCGCGTTCGATTTCTGGATCAGATACAGGAACAATATCATTTTCACGAAGAGCAGCAGTGTAGTTTTGGCTAGCCAATACTTCGAATGCTTCTTCCATGATAGCTTCTTTGCCGAAGTTCATTTCCAAAATACGGCGAGGTGCATGGCCTTTACGGAAGCCAGGGATGTTTACTTGACCTGCAATGCGTTTTACAGCTTGTTTAATGCCTTTGTCTACTTCAGCTGCAGGTACTTCAATAGTTAACGTTACTACGTGTTGATCAACAGGATTTACAGTTGCTTTCATTTAAAATATGTCCTCCTCGAAGGGCAATACGCCCAAATTTCTGTAGTATATTATGCACTCCTAATAATAACATAAATGCAAGGTCAATGCAATTCTTCTCAATTTACACTAAAAGACCACCCCAAAACGGGTGGTCTTTATACGTTTTACATAATTATGCTAATTAGTTATCTTTAGCGATCAATTTGATGATGTCTCGACGAGATAAGATGCCGACTAAATGGTAATCTTTATCTACAACAGGAACATTTTTCAAATGTTGGTCTAACATAACAGATACAATTTCTTCTACCTCTTTATCTGGTGTAGTCGTAATTACTTCATCAGTCATCAACTCATGAACATGAGATGCCAACAATTTTTTGAACTTTGCATTGTATTCGCCAATGCCATTGTAATAAATACTAGCGCCTAAAACATTTACGTAATGAGGTACATGAGGGCGCACTTTTTTGTAAAGTAAATCACCTTCAGAAATAATGCCTAACAATTTATTATTGTCATCCACTACGGATACAGCAGTTAAATTGTACTTAACTAATAAATCAGCTACATCAGAAATTGGTGCATCTTTACCAACAATAACAGGGTATTTATTCATTACTTCTTGAATTTTCATAGTGAATTCCTCCTCACCAAATATATATGGCCTTATTATACTATTCGACATAGTATAATAAAACTCCTTTTTTTGTGAACTGATTATATAAATAATTTATAAGTCTATCCCTAGTGTATAAGCTATAGTAACTATTACCCACTAAACTACTAGAATTAAATTAATATACTATTAAACTCACCAATGATATGGTTCATTTCGATTAATTTTTGACGCTCGATATATTTGTTCCACCAATAGTAATCTCACCATTTGGTGAGTAAAGGTCATAGGACTAAAGGACAATTTATAATTTACAGACTGGCGCAATGCTTCACTAACACCAAAGGCTCCGCCAATGATAAAAGCCATATCGCTAACGCCATCAACCTCAAGCTTTGCTACAGTCTTAGCTAAATCTTCGGAAGACATCGTTTTACCGTACACATCAAGTAAAACCGTATAGGCATTTTTAGGAACTGCTTTTAGTAATCGTTCCCCCTCTTCATCTACAACTTGCTTACGATCTGCATCACTTGGTTTATCTCCAATTTTACTTTCATTCAGTTCTGTAATCGTAATGCCTCCGTATGGTCGCATTCGTTTTACAAACTCCGCAACGCCATCACGCAAATAAGCATCTTTTAGCTTGCCAATACAAACTACATAAAATCTCATATTTTACCTCTTTACGGATTTCATAGATACAATTTCATTAGGTTGTCCATGTTGCAACTTCATTTCAGGTCCAATGCGAACACCACCATCAACAAGCATTTTTCCAATCGTTTGGGTAACAAGGACCGCGTTATTATTATTCTCAGAACGGTGAGCCAAAATAACTTGCATAAAGTCAGGTCGATTCATCATGAGCAACGCTTGTGCGGCCATCTCATTGCTTAGATGTCCTTCATCACTAGCGACCCGTTGTTTCAAAAACGGTTGATATGGACCAAAGTGCAGCATATGAGGGTCATAATTAGCTTCTAGCACTAACAAGGTCGTATCATCCATGCGGTGCAAGATACTATCGGAAATCACACCTGTATCGGTAACGACAGTAGCCTTATCTTTTCCTGCAAAAACATTGATCCCAATAGGGTCTGCCGCATCATGACTCACAGCAAAGGGTTCTACAATGAGATTCCCCAATGTTAAACTACCTTTCGTCAGTTCAATTAGTTGATTCTTTGGTACGATTAACTTATCTTGAATCTCACGCCACGTTCCTTGCTTTGTATACACAGGAATATCAAAACGTTTCAACAGTTGCTGTAGCCCAGCTATATGATCACTATGTTCATGACTGATAAATATACCCTCTACCTGTGCCATATCGATATGCAATTCTTTTAACCCATTAACGATTCGTCGACAACTAATGCCTACATCGTGCAATATGACGGAGTTCCCTTTTTTTATTACTGTACAATTGCCCTTGCTACCACTAGCAATAACATGGACCTCCAACGGTGAGGATTCACTCATCAAAACACTCCATATACTTAATCATAATTTTTACATATTTTTGTGAAAGTCAGTGACTTAGTTATTCGATATAACTATTGTATTAAGTTATGTACCTCTAAACTATCATTACTTGCTTTCAGATAAGTCAGTCAAACGTTCTACAAAGTACGCCATATTAGCTTCGATATCTGGACCACGACGGAACATATCGCCACCGACGAGGAACATCGTATCATTACCGTATAACTTAACTAGTTCATTAAGACGAGCATCTGTTACACCACCACCTGGAGCTGGGCAAGCCGCTTTCATCAATGCCATGGGTTGTTTAATATAATTCGAAATTCTCTTGCATTGCTCCTCTGTGAAAGTAAAACGTCCACCATAAGAAACAAAGATAGGCATATCGGCTCCAAAGATACGAGGTAACAAGCCTAGTTGTAGATAATCTGCCACACCAGACGTACCAGGGCTTACAAAGCCACCAGAGTAAGCTGGATGATGAATAATTGGCAGACCTAGTTTCTTATCGGTAGCCAGTTTATGAAGCCACCCAAAACCTACAAGACCTGACGCCACCATGAGAGCTGTGGCACCAGCCTCTTTAGCAAAATAAGCACGCTCAATTACATCTGTACCATCGCCAGATACATTGGCTGCATATAAAGTATGTGTACCATGAATAGCATTCATTTCCTGCACCATAGCAGCACATCGTTTTACTCGATCTTTATATTGAGAAAAAGACTGATTGGAGATACCATGGTCATCCTTAATAACATCCGCCCCACCGCGTGTATAAGCACCACACATACGAGCTAACTCTTCATTAGGTGTTCCCATAGGTTTTACAACAGCTTGAATCATAGGTCGTGCCTTTGTATGTACTAATTCACGAATACCTTGCAAACCAAACTGAGGTCCGTTAAACACATCATAAAGAGTTTGACATAATTCTACATCTACCACCCAAATGTGAGGTTGTAAGGACGAGTTTCCAAAGACAACATTTAAAAATTGTGTCGCTTCTAAAGCTGTAGTATCTACAAGATATGAAATTCGAGCTACATAGTAACGAGATACATCGATTACAGCATTTGGCATAATGCCAACATTGGCATATGCAGAACCTTGCTCCATAGGCTCAAGAGATTCTAATCGACCAGTGATGGTCTCTTTAATATATGGGTCAGTAACAAACTCATAAGGGAATTCTATGGTTTGTTCTACTTGAACAGCCCAAGCAATGGCTTTTGCTTCTTCATATGAACTTGCTTCTATTCGATACGTAACTATAAATCGCTCGTCTTTCATAATGCTTCTCCTTTGCAATAATATTATTTAATTATATACCAAAGTAGTACACGATTCCATACAAAAAAGGACTCACTCTAAATCTAGAGTGAGCCCTTTTAAAATCGAAAACATGTATATAGATGTTTTACCTATACAAACAAGGTTTCTATTGTGAAAGACAATACATGTAATCGTATGAGAATAAACTCGTCTAACTATATATTATTGATAGAAATGTTTAGGGTAGCCTTTGAATCGTGTGAAGTGACGGTATTTACGTGTTGCACGATTAGGTTCGTTAACAGTTTTGTAACCAAAGCCGTTGAATACAACGTTTAGAAGAACGGCAATGATACTACCAGCTGTGATACCAGATTTCAAAAGAATTTGAGCCCAATCTGGGAAATGAGCGTAGAAGTTAGGCGCAGCTAGAGGAATCATGGATACACCAATACTGATTGCTACTAACATCAAATTGTAGTTACCATCAAAGCTAACTTTACCAAGGGAACGGATACCGCTGGCAATAATCATACCAAACATTGCGATACCTGCACCGCCTAAAACGGCATTTGGGATACAAGCTACGATAGCAGCTAATTTAGGGAAAAGACCTAATAAAATAAGAATAACACCAGATGCTGCTACAACGAAGCGGCTCTTAACACGTGTTACAGCGATAAGACCAACGTTTTGAGCGAACGCTGTGTAAGGGAAGCTGTTAAGAATACCACCGATAAGAGTAGATAAGCCATCAGCACGAAGTACTGCAGCCAACTCTTTTTGACCGATAGGTTTATCAACGATTTCGCCTACTGCGATACTGTCACCAGTTGTTTCAACCATAACTACGAGCATTACAATGATCATAGAAATGATAGAAGCAAAGTCAAAGGTTGGAAGACCAAAGTAGAACGGTGTTACAATGGATACCCATTGAGAACGACCTACTTCGGAGAAGTCAGTAACACCACAAAGCATAGCAAGGGCTGTACCAAGGATAAGACCTACTAAGATTGCTAGATTACCAATGAATCCTTTACCAAATCGATAGGTTATAATAACAATAACAAATGTAGCTACACCAAGAGCAATGTTAAGCGGATCACCAAAGTGTGGACTGCCTGCACCGCCGCCCATCCATTTAACTGCTACTGGCATCAAGTTGATACCAATAATAGTAATGATAGTGCCTGTTACTACAGGTGGGAATAGACGAATCAAACGACTAAAGAATGGAGCCACAAGGAATGTAAAGATACCGGCTACGATAATCGCACCGTAGATAGTTGTAATATCATGCTGCTGACCAATCATAATCATTGGACCTACAGAAGCAAATGTTACACCTTGAATAAGAGGAATACGACCACCGATAGGACCAAAGCCTAATGTTTGAATCAATGTAGCAACACCACATGTGAACAAGTCGGCCGTAATCAAACGAATTAAGTCTTCAATAGGTAAGTTCATCGCTTGTGCGATGATGATTGGTACCGCTACTGCACCTGCGTACATAGCTAGTACGTGCTGTAAGCCATAAGCAAACAATTGCGTCATTGGCAGCATACCATCTACATGGTCGACGCCAGATATAGCTTTACTCATAAGAATCACCTCATATCTTACGTTTTAGTTACTAGTAAAATAATATAGTCATACTATCGTACATGATAGAGTTTAGAGAAATCTCATCGACTTCACGTGAGAACCTTGATAGCTAGGGGCCTAAGGCCCCTACCCATTAAGCAAATATTCTATTTTTTATAACCGGTATGTTGAATTGGCAAAGATCTACGTGGTTCTCCGTCAATACGACGATACGCATTTGCAATAGCTGGTGCAATTGGAATACTGGAAATTTCACCAATACCTTTAGCGCCGTATGCATATTGTTCTGGTGTCCCCTTTTCAATCAAATTTACATGAATTGGTGGACATTGTGTCGCTCTAAGAAGACCTAGAGTACCATATTTAGCTGTTACATAGCCATCTTTATAAGGGAAGTCTTCTGTTACAGCAAAGCCCATACCCATGATAGCGCCGCCTTCAGCTTGACCAGCACAGGATTGTGGGTTAACTACGCGACCTACGTCGTATGCTACATGTAAATCAGCAATTTTATTATCTTCACCAATTGTTGCTACACAAGCACCGTAACCATAGGCAACGTGGTTTTTTGGATGTGGTTTATCAGAGTTGAATGGATCTGTTTCACCAAGGAACTCTTCATAAATTTCTACGCCATTCAGTTCTTCTAATGTCTTAGTTTCTAACATTTCTTTCAAGCGAAGACTTGCTTTGCGAGTTGCTTCACCAGTGAATACTGTTTGACGAGATGCAGTAGTTGTACCAGAGTCTGGTGTACGTACTGTATCAGGGCGTTCTACAAATACTTTGTCAGCTGTCAAACCAGTTGTTTCACAAAGAACTTGGGTAGCCATAGTAGCCATACCTTGACCGATACAAGCTGCGCCAGTACGGATGCGAACTTTACCGTCACGTACTTCTAAGATAATGCGGCCAGTATCAGGTAAACCTACACCGATACCACTGTTTTTCAAACATACTGCAAGACCTGTACGGTCAGATGCATAGTATGCATCTTTTACTGCTTCCAAACATTCTGCTAATGCAGTTTCTTCGGAGCAAATTTGGCCATTTGGTAAGGAGTCACCAGGGCGAACAACGTTTTTATAACGGAACTCCCAAGGATCCATACCTACCAATGCAGCTAATTCATCAATATTTTGTTCTTGACCAAAGATAGTTTGTGTTACGCCGAACCCGCGGAACGCACCACCAGGAACAGTATTTGTGTAAACACAAACGCCATCAAAGGCAAAGTTATCAAATTTGTAAGGACCACAAGAGTGTGTACCTGCACGTTGAAGTACAGGACCACCTAAGGATGCATATGCACCACAGTTAGATACGATGTTTACCTTACTTGCTACCAAGTTACCTTCTGCGTCACAAGCAGTAGTAATATCCATTTCCATCGCATGGCGTTTAGGGTGAATATTAAGACTTTCTTGACGAGAGAATAGAACCTTAGTTGGTTTACCTGTGAGCCAAGCTACAAGAGAAGCATGATGCTGTACACTCATGTCCTCTTTACCACCAAAGCCGCCACCTACGAGCATGCTATGAACTTTTACAGATTCTTCAGGGATGCCAAGCATACGAGATACTTCGTGGCGATCATCGTAAACGTTTTGGCTACCGGAATGTAAATGAATTACATCGCCTTCACGATATGCTACAGCACATTCAGGCTCCATGAATGCATGGTCTGTTTGAGGTGTGGAATAGTGATTTGTTACTACAAATGCAGCCTCTGCAATAGCCTTATCTACATCGCCACGAGATAATGTTTGACGAGACAATACATTTCCATTTGGATGTAACTGAGGTGCATCTGGTTTCAATGCTTCTAATGGATCTACTACAGGCTCTAACTCAGTATAATCAACTTCAACGAGAGCAAGAACTTCGTCTAAGTATTTTTTCTCAGTTGTCGCTACTAGTGCAATAGCATCACCAACATAACGGGTGATATCGCCTTCTGCAATGAGCACATCCCAGTCTGGTACCAAGTGACCAGTCTTATTGAATGGAACATCTTTAGCGGTCAAAGCTGTTACACAAGCCGGATGTTCAAGCGCTTTAGAAACATCAATGCGATCGACTCTAGCACGAGGATATTTAGAACGCAATGCTTTAGCGTAAATCATACCTTCCATATGAATATCGTCAGCATATTGGCCAGTGCCTAATGCTTTTTCCTCTACGTCAACGCGATGTAAAGGAGCACCTACAGCAGCATTATTATCTTTTTCAGGAACTGGTAAGTTCTCACGAATCATTTTTGCTGCTAGCATAATGCCTTCTTCGATTTTTACATAGCCTGTACAACGACAAATATTACCTAAAATAGCTTTTTTAACATCATCAGCTGTAGGGTTATTATTTTCGTCAATCAACGCTTTTGCACTAATAATCATACCAGGGATACAGAAGCCACATTGCACTGCTCCGCATTCACCAAAAGCATAAGTGTATACTGCTTTTTCCCGCTCAGTTAGGCCCTCAATCGTTACAACTGATTTACCATCCAATTGGGATAATTTGCTTACACAAGCCTTAGCTTTTTTTCCGTCTATAATTACTGTACACGTACCACAAGCACCCGCACTACAACCTTCTTTAGTGCCAGTTAATTTCAAATCAGCTCGCAAGAAATCAATTAAACGCTGATCCTCTTGAACCTCATGTTGGGTGCCATTCACTTGAAAGCGGTACATATATAGCCCTCCTTTCATTAAGGAATACATTCACCAAGATATGATTCTGTTAAGGATCCATCTTGTACCACATGGTGACCTCTAAGGATTACATCGCGAACCTTACCGGTTACGGATATCCCCTCATAAGGTATATAGTCAGCCTTTGTATGGGCAGACTCTTTTGAAAGAACATGTTCTACGCTCTTATCAACAATTGTAATATCCCCATCACTACCTATGGCTAATGTCCCTTTCTTAGGATACATGCCATATAGTTTCGCTGGGTTTTCACTAACTAGTTTCATAAAATCTACGGCACTCATATTGCATTGGTTTACCAATACATCATAAGCGACAATGCCCCGCTCCTCAGCGCCTGGAATGCCGCCTGGAATACGGGTAAAGTCATGACGACTTTTTAGTTTTTGATCCTCAAAATTGAAGCTACAGTGATCGGAGCCAATAGTTTGGAATGTTCCATTTACTAGGGCTTCCTTTAATGTCATTTGATCTACTTTAGTTCTAAGAGGTGGACTCATCACATATTTAGCACCTTCATAATTAGGCAAGCTATATCGTGATTCATCAAGTACCAAATATTGTGGACATGTTTCACAAGTCACAGTATGACCTAATGCGCGTTCTCTAAGGATTTCTTCTACCCCTTCTTTAGAACTTACATGCACAATATGTACTGGATACTCTAGAGAAGCGCCGATTGTACTAAATCGTTTAATTGATTCGGATTCAATCATAGCTGGTCTCGTAAGTGGATGATTACTTATATCTAATTCACCACGCTTACGCTTATCAGCTACGAGTGCATCGATGAGATCACCATTTTCACAGTGAGCTCCTACAAGTGCGCCTGTTGGTTTAATAGCTTCAATAGCGTCATAAATCTCACGGTCCGTCAAACGGAAGCCATAAGCTAAATATACCTTAAAGGATGATACACCAGCTTCAACCACTTTTGGGATTTCACTGGCCACAGTATCATTCATTTCTACAAGTTCCATATGGAATTTGTAGTCACAGGAGCAATGCCCTGCGGCACGCTCCTTATGAACCTCTAAGCCTTTACAAAGGGAGCCTTCCTCAGGAGAAGCAAAATTGATAATTGAAGTAGTCCCGCCAAGGATAGCAGCCTTTGTGCCACTATCAAAATCATCCGCAGTAGATGCTAAAGCATTAGTCATTTGGAAGTGTGTATGAGGATCTATAAATCCAGGGAATACATAACAACCTTTTGCATCAATAACTTTAGCTCCTTCTGGAACAGGAACGTGTTCATCGATGGCGACAATTTTGTCGCCATCAATTAATAAATCTCCGGTAAGGATTCGATCAGTTAAGACCAATTCCCCTTGTTGTATGATAATCATGATACATAGTACACATGCTCTTTACAGAAGGCATGTACAACTCCTTTCAATTCTTCAGGTAATGCATCAATGTCACATACGGCTTCTTCACCTTTGAAGCGGTAACCACAGCTAGTGCCTGTGATGTAGAAACCATCATTTGTACTATCTGCTAAAGCTTCAGCATTGTGGAAGAATGTAATGCGATCCTTGTATGGTTGACAAGGTTCTACGCAATGACATGCACAGTTACCACACTCATTACAGCTTTGATCTACATGGACGATCAATTTAGCATCATTTACAGTAACGACTTCATTACATCTATTAGGACATACGCGAACGCAAGCACCACACACTACGCGGCAGTGGTAGTCAGAGCTACGTGTACCAGGGAAGGATGGCATTGCTTCACGTTTTTTCTTCATTGCATCGCTTTTCTTGAATATTTTATTTTCAGCGATGTCTTTAGCAAGTTCTGCAATAAGTTCTTTATGAACTTTTAATGCAGCATTGTAATCAGTAGATTCAACTTCATCTGCCAAGCTTTTGAAAGTATTATAACCTTCGCCTTGTAGAAGAATTGTACATACTGTTACAGGCCAGATACCACAATCAAAGATAGCTTTGATATTTTGTTTTACAGCACCACCGCTGTAAGACATTGGTAAGCGTTCACCGAATTGAGCACTGAGAAGCTCAGCTACACCAATTGTTACAGGTAACAAGGATTTACCAGACATGTACATTTGCTCACCTGGCAATTCATTGTTATGAATTTGTACAGGGAATGTATTTGTCAATTTAACGCCAAAGATTTTGTTGTGTTTTTCACCAAGAGCGATAAGACGTTCTAACATTGGAACAGCTTTATCGAATTGAAGGTCAACTTCGAATTGATGATCTTCAAAGTCAATGTATTCAAAGCCAGCATTATCTAATAACTCTCTAATGCGTTTTGGACCTAACAATGTAGGGTTGCATTTCAAGTATAAGTGAAGGCCTTTTTCACTGATGAGGTAAGAACAAATGGATTCGATTTCTTCAGCTGGGCAACCGTGCATTGTGGACAATGTGATTGCTTGGCAAAGTTCATCGCTAATGGAGTTGATGAAATCAGCATCGATATGTTCAAATTCATTTACATGGTCAAGACACCATTGTTTACATTCATCCCACATAGGAGATTGAGATGCACTGCGCATTGTGTTGATAAATTTATCAACCATTGGGCTCTTAATACCAGCTAAGTTGTAACCAACACTCATGATGAATAAGAAGCCATCTGGATCGCCTAAGCCTAATTCTTTAGAGATTAATTTTAATGCGAACCAAGCTTTGATGTATTCATCAGCAGCTTCATCACAGCTATATTCGGAAGACCATTCTACGTTGTATGTTTCGTCTACAGAGTAGATACAAGGTCTAGGAATACCTAATTCTTCACCGTACATAATTTGTACAGTTTTTAATTCGATGCAACGAGCACCAGCTACATAAGATGCCACAATATTTTGTGCCAACTGTGTATTAGGGCCAGCTGCAGGACCTACAGGGTTTTCAATGGATTTACCAAAGATAGATAAGCGTTGTTCATGATTAGTACGATGAATTTTATTTACATTGTAAATACGATTGTACATCTTGTACTCAGTCATAATGTGGTTCATCAAATTTCCGAAACTTACCGGATACATAATGTCACTCATAATGTCACACTCCTTTAAAGCGCTTGCGTTATGGGTTTAGTCGTTTCCATAAACCTTTAGATGTTGCTAAAACTTCGTTCATTACTTCAGCTTTGTCGATGCCTTGTAACTTACGATCGATCATACGTGGTACACCATCACTAATAGTTGTCACCACATACATACCATTAGCACCGAATAATAAGTGACCATTGATGTTATTTTCATCAAGTGGCGTTGGTGCTGCGTAATCAAGAACGATTACGTCAGCTGCGGCACCTTTTTTAAGGATGCCAACTGTAGTATCGAAGAATTCATTCGCCATTTTGCGGTTGTTTTCAAATAGCATATGAGGAACTTCACCCCAGCCTACATATGGTTTATGTTGCTCATGTTTTACAAGGCAGTTTGCTACTTTGTAAGATTCGAGCATGTCATTTGTGTAACCATCTGTACCTAGACCAACTGTGATACCTGCACCTAATAGTTTCAAGATATCTGTTGTGCCTAATGCATTACCCATGTTACTTTCTGGGTTGTGTACAACCTTAGCTTGAGATTCTTTCAATAATTCTACATCTTGGTCTGTTACGTGTACGCAGTGACCTGCAATACTCTTAGGACCTAAAATGCCAGTCTCTACAAGGCGTCTAACAGGTGTCATGCCATATTTTTCTTTACTATCTGCCACATCTTCAGGGCCTTCTGCAACATGAACATGATAACCTAATTTATCTTCATTGTGAGCTTTAACATAATCTAATGTTTCAGGGCTTAGCGTAAAGGATGCATGTAAGCCCATCATAGCAGCAAGTCTTGATGGATCTTGTTTTGCTTCTTTACCAAAGCGTACGTTTTCTGCAACAGCAGCTTTCATTTGATCTACGCCGTTGCGGTCAGATACTTCGTAGCATAAACAAGAACGAACGCCGAACTGTTTGGCTACATCAGCAATAACAGATAAGCTGTTATGAACTTCACCATAAGAAGCATGGTGGTCAAAAATAGTAGTTACACCATTTTCGATACAGCCTAAATACGTAAGTAATGCGCTTGCTTTTACATCAGGAGCTGTCAATTTATTATCTAAGTAGAACCAAAGTCTTTCCAAGATTTCACCGAAGTTAGTCGGTGCTGGACCTGGTAACGATAAGCCTCGTGCAAGAGCGGAGTAAATATGATGATGTGCATTGATAAAACCAGGCATAATCAAGCCGCCATGAGCGTCAATGATTTCTGCATTTGCATAAGTTTTACATAACTCATCATATGTACCAATATCAACAATTTGAGTCCCGTCGATAGCAACAGCACCATCATAAATGATAGGTCTATCAGCGTCGCGAGTAATAACAGTACCTTTCCCTAAAATAATCATGTGGGCACCTCCTCAACAAAACGTTGAAATGCATACTTATAAATCTACATATTATTATAATACGATACGTGTACCTGTTTTTCCTGCTATACCATCTTTAGATTTTTCTAATAATGTGATAATCGCAACACGGCCTTTTTGAGATTCAGCAAATGCAACAGCTGCTTCTACTTTAGGTTTCATAGAACCTTCGCCAAACTCGCCTGCTTCAATATATTCTTTAGCTTTTTCAACAGAGATTTCGTCTAACCATTGTTCTTTTTCTGTACCAAAGTTAATAGCAACTTTTTCAACAGCAGTTAAGATAACGAGTACATCAGCATCAATTTGTTGTGCCAATAAGCTACTAGTCCAGTCTTTGTCGATAACGGCTGCTGCACCATGAAGTTCATTACCTTCTCTAGTTACAGGGATACCGCCGCCACCACAAGCGACGATCAATTGTTTGCCCACTAAACCTTTAATAGCTTCTAACTCGATGATTTCTTTAGGTGCTGGAGATGCTACCACGCGGCGATAGCCACGGCCGGAGTCTTCTTTTACAACGTAATCGTAATTTTTTTCTGCGTGTTCAGCTTCTTCCTTAGTCATGAAGTGACCAATTGGTTTTGTAGGATTTTTGAAAGCTGGGTCATTTTTATCAACCAATACTTGCGTAACCATTGTCATAGTTGGCAAATGTTCGATACCACGATTTAATAACTCTTCGTGAAGTGCATTTTGTAAGTCATAACCGATATAAGCTTGGCTCATTGCCACACATACGGATAATGGAGTATTTGGTTGGCCTTCTTTTTCACGAGTCAACGCTGCCATCGCATTGTTGATCATACCAATTTGTGGGCCATTACCATGAGTTACGACTACGTCGCAATCAGCTTCAACTAAGTCAACGATAGTTTTTGCTGTACTTTTTACAGCAATTTTTTGTTCTGGAAGGGAATTACCTAACGCATTCCCGCCTAACGCTACTACAACTCTTTTTCTCATGTTATTCCTCATAACAAATTACAAACAATTAAGAATAAAAAGGAGCCATCAACACGGATGGCCCCTAAACTTTACTTTACGGTTGAACGCGGTCAGTTCCCTTCCGTTCTAATTCTTTTAAAGTTTCTACAGGATTTTTGAATTTACTTAAGAAGATCATAGCTGCAATAACATATGGTTTGTAGCTTGCTTCTTTGTAAAGAGGTACGCGGTAGCGATCGAATACTGTTGCGTCTACTTCGCCTTCTTCACAACTTACACCTGTAATATCTGCTGGCAAGCAATGTAAGTAAAGAGCTTTACCGTCTTTAGTGAGACTCATCATCTCTTCTGTACAAGCCCAATCTTTATGTTTACCATTTTCTTCAAGAAGAACTTTTTCTAATGCTTTAATGCCTTCATGGTCGTTTTCACCGTACAATTTAGTACGTTTTTCCATAGCGCCGAATGGTGCCCAGCTTTTAGGATATACGATGTCAGCATCTTTGAAAGCATCTTTCATGTCGTTAGTTTTACGGAAGGAGCCGCCACAAGCCTCAGCTTGTTTTTTAGCGATTTCTTCAACTTCTGGCATTACTTCATAGCCTTCAGGATGTGCTAATACAACTTCCATGCCAAGACGAGTGAACAAACCGATAGCACCTTGAGGAACGGATAAAGGTTTACCATAAGATGGGGAGTATGCCCAAGTCATAGCAAGTTTTTTACCTTTAAGGTTTTCAACACCACCGAATTCTTTGATGATATGAGCTGCGTCAGCCATGATTTGTGTAGGATGGTCGATATCACATTGTAAGTTTACAAGTGTAGGACGTTGTTCTAATACGCCATCTTCATGACCTTCTTTAACTGCATCGGATACTTCATGCATGTAAGCATTACCTTTACCAATGTACATGTCATCGCGAATACCGATAACGTCAGCCATGAAGGAGATCATGTTAGCTGTTTCACGAACTGTTTCGCCGTGAGCGATTTGGGATTTACCTTCATCTAAGTCTTGAACTTCTAAACCTAAAAGGTTACAAGCGGAAGCAAAGGAGAAGCGAGTTCTTGTGGAATTATCGCGGAATAAGGAAATGCCAAGGCCGCTGTCAAATACTTTAGTGGATATATTGCGTTCTCTAAGAGCACGTAATGCATCAGCTACAGCCCAAACACCTTGTAATTCGTCATCAGATTTTTCCCATGTTAAGAAGAAATCTTCACCGTACATTTTGCTAACGTCTAAGTTTTGTAAAGTTTCAATACTTTTATTGAAGTCTGTCATCTGTAAGTCCTCTCTTTCAATTCCCTAAAGGGCTACTTAGAATCTAACTTTATATGGTACCTCATCAAATGGTGAGATACCATATGAAATCCTTAATAATTAACTATTTTCTAGTTATATCCGTTTAAAATAGATCTAATTCAATTAATGTGTGATATTAGTCTTTGCAGTATACGGATGGTAATAATGCATATACAGCTGCACATGTAACAAGGTCTTGTTTCCATGTGATTTCGTTAGGAGCATGTGCTTGAGCTTCTGCGCCAGGACCGAAGCCGATGCAAGGGATGCCGTTACGACCCATGATGGATACACCGTTAGTGGAGAATGTCCATTTATCAGTCAATGGGCGAGCTTTACGCATTTCAACTGTGTCTTCTGCACCGATACGTTCGTTGCCATACAAGCTAGTGTATGCTTCTTCCAAAGCTTCTGTTACTTTGTGATCTTTAGGAATTACCCAAGTTGGGAAGTAACATTCGATTGGATAAGTTAAACCAGTCCAGGATGGACGAGCATATTCGTACATAGATACTTTCGCACCATATTTTTGAACATGTGGTAATGCTTCGATTTCTGCCAAGCAGGATTGCCATGTTTCACCAGCAGTCATACGACGGTCCAAGGAAACGGCGCAAGAGTCAGCTACTGCACAACGGCTTGGAGAAGTGTAGAAGATTTGGGAAGTAGTTACAGTACCGCGACCTAAGAAGCGAGCTTCTTCGTAGTGGTCTGGGTTGAATTTAGGGTCAAGCATTTTTACAAGACCTTTAATTGCTGTGCTTTCATCAGCAGAGTTAGCATTCAAGTCACGGATGTCTTGAAGAATGTCTGCCATTTTGTAGATAGCGTTGTCACCGCGTTCTGGAGCAGAACCGTGGCAAGATACGCCTTGTACGTCTACGCGGATTTCCATACGACCACGTTGGCCACGGTAGATACCGCCGTCAGTTGGCTCAGTGGATACTACGAATTCAGGACGAATATTGCGTTCTTTAATCATGTATTCCCAGCAAAGACCATCGCAGTCTTCTTCTTGAACTGTACCTACAACAAGTACGCGATATTTATCGTTAAGAAGGCCTAAATCTTTCATAATTTTAGCACCGTATACAGCGGATACGATACCACCTAATTGGTCAGATACACCACGACCACCGATTTGTGTTTCATCTTCGAAACCTTCATATGGATCAAATTTCCAGTTGTCACGGTTACCGATACCTACAGTATCAATGTGAGCATCGAAAGCGATAAGAGTTTTACCAGTACCCATGTAACCAAGAATGTTACCCATTGGATCTATTTCAACTTCGTCGAAGCCAAGGTCTTTCATTTCTTTTTCAATGCGTAGAACGTGCTCTTTTTCTTCAGAACTTTCACCAGGGAAAGCTACGATTTCACGTAAGAACTTTGTCATTGCTGGGCCATAAGTACCCGCTGCTTGTTTAATTGCTTGTAAATCCATAATTAATGCCTCCTAACGATCTTCACCGTACCACATAATGTTTTTATATCTTTCAGGGTCTGTATCACCTTCAGTGGAGAAACAGAGTACCTTTGAAGACGCATCTAATTCTAACTCTTTGCGTAAGTCTTCATATTCTGGCATTGTCATAAGTGCCATTACAAGACCTAATGGAACCGCACCAGACTCACCAGTTGTAATTGGAGTATCGCCTTTAATTGGTGCACCACCAACGCGCATACCTAAACGTGCTACCCAGTCTGGAGCAGATACGAATACGTCTGCGTGGTTTCTTAAGATATCCCAAGAAACTGTATTTGGTTCGCCACATGCTAAGCCTGCCATGATTGTATCAAGATCGCCTTCAACAATGCGAGGTTCCCCATCATCAGCTACAGCGCCTTTGTACAAGCAAGCTGCTGCTTCTGCTTCAACAACAACCAATTTAGGTTTTTTAGCTGCATTGCTATATAAGTTAGTGAAGTAACCTACTACGGAACCAGCAAGAGAACCTACACCAGCTTGTACGAATACATGAGTTGGAACTTTGCAGTTTTCAGCTTCTAATTGAGCTGCCGTTTCCATAGCCATTGTGCCATAGCCTTGCATGATCCAGTTTGGAATTTCTTCGTAACCTTCCCATGCTGTATCTTGAACTACAACACCATTTGGCACTTCTTTAGATTTTTTAGTTGCTAGACGTACACATTCATCGTAGTTGAAATCTTCGATTGTTACTGTAGCACCTTCATTTTCGATTTGTTTTCTGCGGTATTCTGTGGAGCCTTTTGGCATGAATACTACAGATTTTTGACCTAATTTATTTGCAGCCCATGCTACGCCGCGACCGTGGTTACCATCAGTTGCAGTGAAGAATGTAGCTTGGCCGAATTCTTCTTTTAATTTTGCAGATGTTAATACATCATATGGTACATCTTCAACTGTTTTACCAAGTTGTTGAGCCACATATTTACCCATCGCATAAGAACCGCCCAACACTTTGAAAGCATTTAGACCAAAGCGATAGGACTCATCTTTTACGAAGAGAGAATCAACACCGATATAAGATGCTAAATTCTTAAGTGAAACAAGTGGAGTTACCGTATATTGCGGGAAACTTTCGTGAAACGCTTTAGCTTTCTTAATTTCTCTAACATCCATAACCGACAAAAACTTGTCGCTAGATGGTGCCATCGTATTACGTTTCCACTGAATTCGTTCCATATTTGCCTCCTAGGATTCTTCCTTTACAGTATTTAAATCACTATAAAGGGTAAACTTAGAAATATTAAAATACTCTGCTATCTTCTC
Source organism: Veillonella sp. S13053-19 (assembly GCF_002959835.1). NCBI lineage: Bacteria > Bacillati > Bacillota > Negativicutes > Veillonellales > Veillonellaceae > Veillonella > Veillonella sp. S13053-19. The sequence continues at coordinate 237,631 of NZ_PPDA01000015.1, forward strand.
TGAAGATTTAGAGATAAGAAAAGCCCCTTTTTCATTTAAGTAGGTAATAGCTTTAAGACGTTCCACCTTACTCATCAGTGGCCCAGGTTTCCCCACTAAACGTTCTGCTTCTAATAATAAATCATCTAACAGTTCTGTCACGCTTGTAGTAATTTTTTCAACAGATCCAGCATCACCTTGACCTGTATTTACTAAACTATCCAAGGCCCGATGCATCATAACTAGCTCGGTTATGTCTTGGTTAATCCCTAGCAAGTAGGCTATGCGCCCCGTATCATCACGGATATACATAGTAGATGATTTTAATATTCGACCATCCTTAGTTTTTGTAAGATAACCGAATCGACCTTCGCTACCGTCGTCATAACTTAGTACATCTAAAACGGCATGAGATGGTCCATCGCCAACATGACGATTCGTTATGGTACCATTTTCAATATATACAAGCGATGTATCGATATCACGCTGCAAGTCGTGAATCAATACCTCACAAGAAGGCCCAAATTGAGCGGCCAACCCATGAGCTATCACCTGTAATCGTTCTAGTGTACTCATAAAATAACCTTCCTCTCATCGGTATTGGTTACTATTTTGTGGACTGAAAGCTTCAGCCCGCGAATTAATTAGTATGTTGAGATTCATTCTAACTAATTTTTTGACAACCTAATTTTTTGTTAGGTTCCTTAACTTGATTATAATTCTATATGCACAAAAATGCAACGATAATATGCATCAAAGTTATTTGTAATTATGCAAGCATATTCACCAATAGCTCAAAACATATACAAACATTGTGTTTTCCATCACATTATTTTTAAGTTATCATTTTTTTTGATGAGTAAAAGCCAAGTTGTTGTAAAAATAAAAAATATCGAATTCTATAGAAATAATGCGGATTTTTCATATCTACATCGAGATTTTTATATGTTCTTTATAAATATTCGGGTTATAGGACAAAACGTGTTGGTACTTTAATCCCAATCATTGAAAGATAATTTGTCATAGTTATGCAAATCACCCCAAGAAATGGCATCCCCCCAAGTTGGAATTATGCCTTGAAGTTGGGCTCTTTCATTCATAGATCTATATATTTTAGAAATACTCGCATCAGTTGGCATTACCTTAAGTATTTCTTTTGCAGGAAGCGGTCTTGGTGAGTGTAAATAACACCACCAAAAGACCGCTTTTATGCGTTTTTCTACAGACATCCCTCGATGGTACCGCAATAAACGTCTGAGTTGTGCGTTTACCCCACCTTCAATAGGGTTATTAGTCCTCGGACATTCTTTATCTAACACCAATGTTTCATCTAAATATCGAAACATTGTCTCTGTATTAATTAACACCACTAGAGAGTTATAGGCTTTTAATAAG